>DATAOG010000066.1:0-5519 GCA_036265855.1 Geminicoccaceae bacterium
GCGGATCAGACTCCATCGAGCCTCCATCGATTGATCCACCGACCCGCGCGCCGGGCCCAAGTAAAACGTACGTCAGAAGTGACGCATCGATGCGCCACTTGTGCGACAGCATGAAGCAAAACATGCGCCACTTGTGACGCAGGGCCGCCGTTCTTCTATCCGGCTCGATTGCCTGGAATCGCAGGGTTATTAGGGCATAATCTTTGAATGAATGCGGTGATTGAGCCTGTTCGGGCTCAGCTTTCGAGCAGGTTGGCGAGTTTCATGGCGACGCCGAGCGAGCCTTCGACCTTGATCTGGCCGAGCGTGTAGGCGAGCGTCGGGGAGAGGCGGCCGTCGAGGAGCTGGGTGAGGCGGTCCTCGGTGAGGCGGATCGTGCAGTCGGCCTCGTCGTCGTCGTGGGAGAGCGTGGCCGGGGCCTTGGACGCGTCGACCAGGATCACGCCCTCATCGGCGATCGCGAACTTGACCTTGTAGCCGAGCGTCGCGAGCTCGGGCAGGCGGGCTTCGATCGCGGCGGTGACGCTTTGAAGGCTCATTGGCACCTCGTTGATTTCCAGGGACTTGCGCCGGCCGCGGGGCGTTCAGGCGACCGCCGCGGGTGCTGGCCGCGCGGGCTCCGGCACGGCATCGCCGCTGGCGAGGGCGGCCGGGGCGGGGTTCAGCAGGCTCATCGGGACCTCGCGGCGGCAAGGGGTCAGGCGACCGCCGCGGGTGCCGGCCGCGCGGGCTCGAGCACCGCGTCGCCATCGGCAATCGCGCTGGCGATCGCGGCGCTCGCGGCAGCGGCGGCGGCGTTCAGGCGGCGCAGCTCCTCGGCGACCAGCGCCTGGCGCGAGGGCTTGCCGAGCCAGGTCAGCGGCAGCTTTTCCACGAGCTCGATCTGCTTGGGCTGCTCGAACGGGGCGAGCTTGTCGCGCAGGAACGCCCGCAGCTCCGGGACCGTCAGGGAGGCGCCCGCGGCCAGCTTGACGAACGCCTTGACCACCTCGCCCCGGTGCCGGTCGGGGATGCCGCAGACGCTCGCCGCCTCGATCGCCGGATGCAGCAGGATCGCTTCCTCGACCATGCGCGGGTAGACGTTGAAGCCGCCGTTCAGGATCAGATCCTTGATCCGGTCGATGACGTAGACATAGCCGTCCTGGTCGATATAGCCGGCATCACCGGTGTGGAGGCGGCCGCCCCGGAGCGCTTCGGCGGTCTCCTCCGGGCGCTCGGCAAAGCCCGCCATCAGCTGCGGCCCGCTGATGCAGATCTCGCCCCGCTGGCCGAGCGGCAGCCGGCGGCCGGGCTCGTCCAGCGAGACGATCTCGACCAGCGTGCCGGGCAAGGGCAGCCCGACCGAGCCCGGCCGGCGCTCGCCGGCAAAGGGGTTCAGCGTGCAGACCGGCCCCGCCTCGGTCAGGCCATAGCCCTCGACCAGCACGCAGCCGGTCAGCCGCTCGAAGGTGGTCTGCACCGCCTCGGGCAGCGGCGCGCCGCCCGAGATGCAAAAGCGCAGGCTCGAGAGATCGTACTGGTCGAGCAGCTGCGAGCCGTTGATCGCCGAGAACATCGTCGGGACCCCGAGCAGCACGGTCGCGCGCTCCTGATGGATCAGCTTCAGCAGCTGATCGAGCCGGAAGCGCGGCATCAGGATCAGCTCGAAGCCGCCGGCGATGCCGACGCTCATGACCGCGGTCATGCCGAACACGTGGAACAGCGGCAGCGCGCCCAGGACCTTCTCCTCGCCCGGCCGGGCGCCGATCGCCCAGCGGCGCACCTGCTCGGTGTTGGCGTGGAGTGCGGCGTGGGTCAGCATGGCCCCCTTGGGCAGGCCGGTCGTGCCGCCGGTGTACTGCAGCACCGCGACGTCCTTCAGCGGATCGATCGCGACCGGCGCGGGCCGGCCGTCGTTGTCGATCAGCTTCTTGAACTTGACGTGGCGCTGATCGTAGGGGACGTCCGCGATCTCCTTGCGCCGCAGCAGCGCGAACAGCGTGCGCTCGCGCCAGGGCAGGAGGCCGCCCATCGAGCCCACCACGATCGTCTTCAGGCAGGTGTCGGCAAGGCGCGGCGCGACCTTGGGGTACATGCCCTTGATGTTGAGCGTGACCATGATCGAGGTCCGCGAATCCTCGATCTGGCGGGCGATCTCGCGCTCGGCGTAGAGCGGGTTGTAGTTGACCACGGTGCCGCCGGCCTTGAGCACGGCGAAGAAGCAGATCACGTAGTAGGGGCAGTTGGGCAGGAACAGGCCGACCCGCACGTCCGGGCCGACCCCCAGCGCCTGAAAGCCCTTGGCTGCCCGGTCGACCAGATCGCCGATCTCCCGATAGCTGGACTTGCGGCCGAGAAAGTCGAGACAGGGCCGGTCGGCGTGCGCGGCGCAGGCGTCATCGAGCAGCGCGAACAGCGGCCGCGGCGCGACGACGAAGGACCACTCGAGGCCTGCCGGGTAGTGCGCCTCCCAGGGGAACGGCCGGATCAGCGGCGCATCGGCCGGCGGCTCCGGCACCGGGGCGGCGCTCGGCAGCGGGTCCGCGAAACGGCCGCGCAGGAACTTGACCGAGCTCGACCAGCGGGCGCGGACCGACGCGATCATGCCGTCCTTCACGGGCGTGCTCCTAGCCCTGCGCAGGCGGCGTCGCCCGGCCCGAAGCGGCCGCCGCGCGCTGGCACTCGGTTCTGTGGAGCATCGATCATCCCGTGCGGGCCCGCCGCCCCGCAGCACAAACCGGGCGGCGGCACCGGTGGTTCCAAGTCATCCGGCCAGCCCGAACTCGCTGAACGGCACGAACTCGACCAGATCGCCATGTCCGACACCCGTGCTGTCCTCGGTCAGCTCGACCAGACCCTCGGCCTCGGCGAGCGAGGTCAGGACGCCCGAACCTTCGCGCAGGACCTTCTCGGCCCAAAAGCGCCCGTCCGCGCCCCGCACCAGCCGTGCGCGCAGATATTCGCGCCGGCCCGGCTTCTTTTTCATGACAAAATCCGCCGGCACCAGAAATTGCCGCGGCTCCGGCCAGCGGCCGCCGCCGAGCGCGGTCAGCACCGGCCGCGCGAACCGGAGAAAGCAGATCATCGCGGCCACCGGATTGCCCGGCAGGCCGATGAACACGGCCCGGCCGAGCTGGCCGAAGGCGAGCGGCCGCCCCGGCTTGACCGCGATCTGCCAGAAATGCAGCCGGCCCTGCCGCTCGACCGCGCGCACGACGTGGTCCTCATCGCCGCGCGAGGCGCCGCCCGAGGTGATCACGGCGTCATGGCTCCTCCCGGCGCGCTCGAGCGCTGCCCTGATCGCGTCGGCGCGATCGGGCAGGATCCCGAGATCGGTGACCCGGCAGCCGAGCGCGCAAAGGAGACCCCAGAGAATCGTGCGATTGGCATCATAGGTGGCCCCGGGCATGAGCCCGGCGCCGGGCTCGGCCAGCTCGTCGCCGGTCGAGAACAGGGCGACCTGCGGCGGCAGGAAGACGCGCAGCGCGGTCCGGCCGAGGCTCGCGGCGATGCCGACGTCCTGGGGCCGCAGCCGCTGCCCCGTCTCGAGCACCGCCTGGCCGCGCCGGATGTCCTCGCCGGCCCGGCGACGATTGGCGCCGCGCCGGATTCCGGGCCGGACGATGATCATATCGCCGGCGATCTCGGCGTCCTCCTGCATCAGGACCGTGTCGGCGCCTGCCGGCATCGGGGCTCCGGTCAGGACCCGGAGCGCGGCGCCCTCGGGCAGGCGTCGGGGGAACGCGTGGCCGGCCGCCGCCCGGCCCTCGAGCAGCCGTAGACGGGTCGGCCGGTCGGGCGTCAGATCGGCATGCGCGAAGGCGAAGCCGTCGACCGCGACGTTGTCGAAGGCCGGCACGTCGCGCTCGCTGACCACGGTCTCGGCCAGGATCCGGCGATGCGCCTCGGCGAGCGGCACGATCTCATCGCCGACCACCGGCCGGACCCGCTGCTCGAGCAGGGCCAGCGCTTCGCCCGCCGGCATCCGCTTCGGATCGTGGGCAAAGCAGTCGTCCAGGACTGGTCGCGGCATCCGGCTTGGTCCGTCCACTCCCCTCAGGCAATTATAGCTCGATCGGCGCCCGGATGGCATCCTGGCCACAAGGGATTCGACATACGGGGTGCTGCCGATGGCCGGGAAGCCGGTGTCGGAGACCGTGCTCGACACCCGCGGGCTGCAATGCCCGCTGCCGGTGCTGCGGGCGCGCAAGGCGATCCAGAGGCTCGAGCCGGGCGCGCTGCTTCGGGTGCTCGCGACCGATCCCGGCACGGTCAAGGATTTCCGCGCGTTCTGTCAGGCGACGGGGCACGAGTTGCTGGAGAGCGAGACCGAGGCCGGCGAGTTCCGGTTCCTGCTCAGGAAAGCCGGCTGAGGAGCTCGGCCGAGCCTGGTCAGCTCGGGACGCGGGTGCTGCGGGCATATTCCGCCCGGCGCGGCTCGAGCGCCAGCGGTTCAGGCCGGCTGACCTGCTCATCGCGGCAGCGGACGCTGATGGACCAGCTCACCGCGGGCAAGATACTCGAGCTCCTCCGGGGTTGACCGTCGCCCCAGGACCGCATTGCGATGGGGATGGCGGCCGAAGCGGGCAATCACGTCCCGATGGCCGCGGGCTTGCGAGGCCGAGTGCTCCAGGACCGGGCGCAGCTCCGATGGGGCCTGCGCCGCGAGTTCCTCGGCGAGCCTGACTGCCACCTCCACGCTCGCGAGCTCCTCGGCGTGACCTAGCGGCAGAAAGAAGAACGTCTTCTCCCAGGGCGTCGCCAACGCCGCATAGTGACCGATCTCGATACCCTGAAGGGCCAGTGCGAGAGCCTTCGGATCCTGGGCGAATGCCTGCGCCGTTCCCCGGTAGAACGAGCGCGAGAACTGATCGAGGATTATGATCAGCGCGAGCCTGGATCTTGGCGTTTCCGCCCAGTGGTCGAGCTCCCCGCGCGCGGCTCGCCCGAGCAAGGGCGCGAACCGCTCGGCGATCGCCGCGTTGGCTCCGCCGCGAAACCACCATTCGAACTGATTGACCATCGCCGCATGATCGGCGCGCAACTGCTCGGGAAACCAGAAGCTCAAAACGCGTTCGACACCGTGAGCTGACACGCTCAGGCCTTCAGCAGCCGCGCGTGGTGAGCGATGTGGTCGGCCATGAAGCTGGCCATGAAGTAATAGGAGTGGTCGTAGCCCGCCTGGTAGCGCAGCGTCAGCGGGATGCCGGCGGCGGCGAAGGCTTCCTGGAGCAGATGCGGCTTCAGCTGCTGCTCGAGAAAATCGTCGCCGGTACCCTGGTCGACCAGGACCTCCGAGCGCCACTCCGAACCCGCAGCGAGCAGCGTCGCGTCATAGGCCTGCCAAGCGGCGCCATTGGGACCGAGGTAGCCGGAAAACGCCTTCTCGCCCCAGGGGCAGCGGGTCGGGGAGGAGATCGGCGCGAACGCCGAGAGCGAGCAGTACTTCTCCGGGTTCTTCAGCGCGCAGATCAGGGCGCCGTGCCCGCCCATGGAATGGCCGAAGATCCCCTGGCGCCCGGCATCGGTCGGGAAATGGG
>DATAOG010000067.1:0-9256 GCA_036265855.1 Geminicoccaceae bacterium
CCGGGCGCCTGCGCCCGCCCACCCCGGCGCGCTCAGCACGCCCGTGACGCGCCGCTTCAGGCGGCCGTCAGGCGCCGATCCTGGCGGTCAGGCGCGCCGATAGCGGCCCGCCGGGGGTCGGGACCCTACCATCATTCGTTCCGGAGGGCAGCAACAAAGTCCAGCGCGTTCAGACTGCTGCGGCTAGCCGGTGAGCAGCCGGCGCAACTGCTCGACGTCCTCGTTCAGGGTCATGTCGAGCGCCCGCAGCTCCTCGATCCGGCGGATCGCATGCATGACCGTGGTGTGGTCGCGGCCGCCGAACTTGCGCCCGATCTCGGGCAGGGAGCGCGGGGTCAGCTGCTTGGCCAGGTACATCGCGACCTGGCGCGGGCGGGCGACGGCGCGGGCGCGGCGCGCCGAGACCATATCGGCCATCCTGAGCCCGTAGTGCTCGGCGACCTTCCTCTGGATGTCCTCGATCGTGATCCGGCGCTCGTGGAAGCGCAACAGGTCCTGCAGGACCTCCTGGGCAATCTCGAGCGTGATCGCGCGCCCGACCAGCGTCGCCTGGGCCGCGATCCGATTGAGGGCGCCCTCGAGCTCGCGGACGTTGGCGGTGATCCGAGCGGCCAGGAACTCGAGCACCCGGTCCGGAACCTCGGCCTCGCGGGCGAGCAGGCTGGCCTTGCGGCGCAGGATGTCGAGGCGGAGCTCGTAGGTGGTCGGATGGATGTCGACCACGAGGCCCCAGCCGAGGCGCGAGCGGATCCGCTCCTCCAGGCCCAGCAGCTCGGACGGGCTGCGGTCGGCCGAGATCACGATCTGGCGGCCGCGATCGACCAGCGTGTTGAACGTGTGGAAGAATTCCTCCTGGGTGCTGCCCTTGCCGCCGATGAACTGGACGTCGTCGACCATCAGCACGTCGGCCGAGCGGAACAGGTCCTTGAAGCTCATCGTGTCCTTGAAGCGCAGCGCCTTGATGAACTGGTACATGAACTTCTCGGCCGACAGATAGACGACCTTGCGTCCCGGGTTCTGACGGCGGATCTGCCAGGCGATCGCGTGCATCAGGTGGGTCTTGCCGAGCCCGACTCCGCCGTACAGGAACAACGGATTGAACGGCGGCGCCGCGAGCTCCGCGACCCGTCGGGCGGCAGCGGAGGCGAGCTCGTTCGGCGGGCCGACGACGAAGCCCTCGAACGTGCAGCGCGGGTCGAGCGGGGCACCGATCTCGGCTTCCGGGGCAGGCGACGCCTCGAGCGGCGGCGTCATCGCGGCGCGCGCAGGAATCGGGCTCGAGAGCGCCGCGGAAGGGGCGGCGAGCGGCGCGGCCGTGGACGCGGGCTCGACGAGCAGCGCCACGCCGGCAATCGAGGGGTTGAGTCGGTGCCACAGCGCCCGGATCCGATCGGCATAGTGAGCCGCGATCCAGTCGCGCAGGAACCGCGTCGGCGCGGTGAGCAGCACCCGGTCGGCCTCGACGCCGGCCAGTTGCAGCGGTCCGAGCCAGGTCCGGTACGTGGTCTCCCCAAACTCGGACCGCAACATCGTCTGCACCTGGAACCACTGCTGGTCCAGGCCCAGGCTGGCGCTGTTGGGTCGGAGCTTCATGGAAAGCCCAGGCTCGCTTACCAGGACCCAGCCGCTCATGCCTGAGCACCAACGCATGGGCATGAGGGCGCCAGAATATTCATTCTCCGGACACGAAGATCCCGTTTGATCCACAAGTATCAACTTGTGATCGTTAACACACCCAGCTTGGCACATCGGAACGTGCGCGCTTCAGCACTTGTCAGGCAGGATAGTGGGCACATCTACGCATTGCAAGGTGATCGAAAGGAGAACGTTAAATATCGCCCGACAGTTGAGAAGTACTGGTCGACTGACTAAAGGATTAGTATTTGGGCGCAACAGTCATTTCGCTCAATTACACGCAAAATATTTGACGATTAGCAGTCTTGATTGAAGCAGGCAAAGCACTTAACGACGACCCCGGACACCCAGCGGCTTAAGCCGGCTGAGCAGATGAAGCGGCGATGCTATTGACCTTCTTTGCGAGGCGGGAGATGCGCCGCGATGCGGTGTTCAGCTTGAGGACCCGCTTGTGGACGGCGCGCCGGATTTCCGGCTCCGCGACCTGTAGTGCGCTCCGAGCCGCATCGGGGTCGCCGGCCGCCACGGCCTGCTCAACCCTTTTGATGAACGTCCGGACCCGGCTGGCGCGCGCCCGATTGATCAGGGTGCGCTTGGCCGTCTGCCGGATCCGCTTCTTCGCGGAACGATGATGCGCCATCAGTTCGATGCCTTGTCCACCCGAGGCCGAAGCGAGCCCCTATACCCTCGCATCGGCCCCGCGTCAACGCCGCCGGGGGCGCGTCAGTTTCTGGCTCAGCGGTTGTTGAAATCCGGCGTGCGCTTCTCGATGAACGCCTCCATGCCCTCTTTGCGATCCTCGGTCGCGAAGCTCGCGTAGAACAGCCGCCGCTCGAGCCGGACGCCCTCCTGCAGACTAGTCTCGTAGGCGACGTTGACCGCCTCCTTGGCGAGCGCGACGATCGGCTGCGATTTCTCGGCGATCGTCTGGGCGAGCCTGAGCGCCTCGTCCAGCAGGTCGGCGAGCGGCACGACCCTGGCGACCAGGTTGGCCCGCTCGGCCTCCTCGGCGTCCATCATGCGACCGGTGAGCACCATTTCCATCGCCTTGGACTTGCCGACCGCGCGCGTCAGGCGCTGGGTGCCGCCGGCGCCCGGCAGCGTGCCGAGATTGATCTCGGGCTGGCCGAACTTGGCGTTCTCGGCGGCGATGATCACGTCGCACATCATCGCGAGCTCGCAGCCGCCGCCGAGCGCGTAGCCGGCGACCGCGGCGATGATCGGCTTGCGCCGGGCGGCGACCCGCTGCCAGGGACCGATGAAATCGCTCTGGAAGGCGCCGATGAAATCCTTGTCCACCATCTCCTTGACGTCGGCGCCGGCGGCGAAGGCGCGGTCCGAGCCGGTGATGATGATCGCCCCGATTTCCGGGTCGGCATCATAGCCGTCGAGCGCCTGGTTGAGCTCGCCGATCAGCTCGGCGTTCAAGGCATTGAGCGCGTGCGGCCGGTTCAGGGTGATCAGCCCGATCGGGCCGCGGCTCTCGACCAGGATGGTCTCGTAAGCCATGTTCGCTGCCTCCCATGCTCGACGCGGTCCCAGCGCGAGAGACGCCCGCCAAGGGGCGAGCGCCGGGCCCGAAGGAGCCAGCCGGTATACGGCCAGCCGCCAATGTGCGTCCAGACCGATTTGGCCGGCGATCGGGCGCTCAGCGCTGGCAGCGCGGGCACCAGAAGGTCGCACGGTTGGCCTGGACCAGCTTCGCGATCGGGCGCGCGCAGACCGGGCAGGGCAGCCCCAGCCGGCCATAGACCGCAAACCGGTCCTGGAAGAATCCGAGCGCGCCGTCGGTCTGAACGTAGTCGCGCAGGCTCGAGCCGCCGGCCGCGATCGCCTCGTCCAGCACGGCGCGGATCGCCGCCGCCAGACGGCCCGCCTGCGCCGGCCGCAGGAAGCCCGCGCTCCGGCGCGGCGACAGCCGGGCGCGATGGAGACTCTCGCAGGCGTAGATGTTGCCGACCCCGACCACCAGGCGCTGATCCATCAGCGCGCTCTTGAGCGGGCTCCTGCGCCCGGCCAATACCGTCGCCAGAGCCTCGCCGGTAAAGGTCGGGGCGAGCGGCTCGAGGCCCAAGCCCGCGAGCCGCGGATGCGCCGCGAGCTCGCCGGTCGCGGTCAGATCGAGCATGCCGAAGCGCCGCGGATCGACGAACCGCAGGCGCGTGCCGTCGTCGAAATCGAAGGTCAGATGCTCGTGCGGGCCGGCCGGCGGGCCGTCGAACAGCAACCGTCCGGACATGCCGAGATGGAGCAGCAGGGTCCGGCCGTCGTCCAGCCCGGCCAGGATGTACTTGGCCCGGCGCCCGACCCGGTGCACCCGCCGGCCGATCAGCCGCTCGGCCAGTCGCTCGGGCAGGGGAAAGCGCAGGTCCGGGCGGCGCTGCTCGAGCGCTGTGATCCGGCGGCCGGTCAGCCGCGCGGCCAGCGCCCGGACGATGGTCTCGACTTCCGGCAGCTCGGGCATGGCCTCGCCGTTCCACGCCGGGCCGGGCGCTTGTCCCGGCGTCCGCGCTCCCCTAAAAGGCGATCCTGTCCAGCCGCGCCGCGGCTTTCGAGGCGCCGTCCCGATGACCGATCCCGTCGACCACGCCAGGCAACGGCTCGCCTCCTCGTTCGGCTATCAGGAGGTGCCTCCCGAGCACAAGTCCCGGTTGGTGGGCGAGCTGTTCGCGCGCGTCGCCGAGCGCTACGATTTGATGAATGATCTGATGAGCGCGGGCGTGCACCGGCTGTGGAAGGCGGCGCTGATCGACTGGCTGGCGCCCCGGCCCGGGATGCGGCTGCTGGACGTCGCGGGCGGCACCGGCGACATCGCGTTCCGGATCCTGGATCGGGCCGCGCAGCACCCGGGCCCGACGCCCGAGGTGATCGTCTGCGACATCAACCCCGCGATGCTCGAGGTCGGTCGCGATCGGGCGCTCGACCAGAACCGGCTGGCAGGCCTGCATTTCCTCTGCGCCGACGCCGAGGCGCTGCCGCTGCCGGCACGCTCGGTCGATGGCTACACGATCGCCTTCGGGATCCGCAACGTCACCCACATCGAGCGGGCGCTCGCCGAGGCCAGGCGCGTGCTCAGGCCCGGCGGCCGCTTCCTGTGCCTCGAGTTCTCCCGACTGCAGCTCGCCCCGCTCGAGCGTCTGTACGAGGCCTATTCGTTCACCGTCGTGCCCTGGCTCGGCGAGCGGATCGCGGGCGACCGGCCTGCCTATCAGTATCTGGTCGAGAGCATCCGCCGGTTCCCCGACCAGGCGACCTTCGCCCAGCTGATCGAGCGGGCCGGACTCGGCCAGGTCCGCTGGCGCAATCTGTCGGGCGGGATCGCGGCGCTGCACTCGGCCTGGCGCCTCTAGGCCATGATCCGCACGAGCCGCCACCTCTGGCGCCTGATCGGGATCGGGCGCTGTCTCGCCCGCTGCAACGCGCTGTTCCCGCTCGAACTGCTGCCGCTGCCGGAGCCCGTGCTCCGGCTCGCCCGCCGGCTGTCGCGCCAGGACGCGCCGGGGCGCCCGGGCCAGCGGCTGGCCCGGGCGCTGCAGGAGCTGGGCCCGAGCTTCATCAAGCTCGGCCAGAGCCTCGCCACGCGCGCGGACCTGCTGGGCCAGGAACTCGCCGCCGATCTTTCCCAGCTGCACGACGACCTGCCGCCATTCGAGTCCGTGCTGGCACGTCAGCTGATCGCGCGCGAACTCGGCCGCCCGCTCGCCGAGCTGTTCCAAAGCTTCGATGACCGGCCGGTCGCCGCGGCCTCGATCGCGCAGGTCCATTTCGGCGTCACCAGCGAGGGCGCGGAGGTCGCGATCAAGGTCTTAAGACCCGGCATCGAGCGCCAGATGGAGCGCGACATCGACTTCTTCACCTGGATCGCGACCTGGGTCGAGCGCCTCCAGCCCGGCTATCGCCGGCTCAAGCCGATCAAGGTGGTCGAAACCTTTGCGCTCTGGACGCGGCTCGAAATGGACCTTCGCCTCGAGGCGGCGGCGGCCTCCGAGCTCGCCGAGAACTTCGCCGGCGACCAGGGCTTTCGGGTGCCGCGGGTCGACTGGCAGCGGACCGCGCGCCGGGTGCTGACCCTCGAGCGGGTGAGCGGCATCGCCTCCGACGAGCGCGACGCCCTGATCGCCGCCGGCTTCGACCCCGATCAGATTCTCGCCAAGGCGGCCGAGGTGTTTTTCAAGCAGGTCTTCCGCGACGGCTTCTTCCATGCCGACATGCACCCCGGCAACATCTTCATCGATGCGAGCGGCGATCTGGTGCCGGTCGACTTCGGCATCATGGGCAGGCTCGACCGGCCGACCCGTCACTACCTCGGCGAGATGCTGCTGGGCTTTCTCTCGGCCGACTACCAGCGGGTCGCCGACGTTCATTTCGCCGCCGGCTACGTGCCCGCGGACCAGGACAAGGCGGCCTTCATGCAGGCCTGCCGGGCGATCGCCGAGCCGATCCGCGGCCGGCCGCTGGCCGAGATCTCGATCGGCCGGCTGCTCGGACAGCTGTTCGAGGTCAGCGAAACCTTCGCCATGGAGACCCAGCCGCAGCTGCTGCTGCTGCAGAAGACCATGGTCGTCGCTGAGGGCGTCGGCCGCGCGCTCAATCCCGCGGTCAACATGTGGCAGCTGGCGCAGCCCCTGATCGCCGCCTGGATCGCGGACAACCTCGGGCCGCAGGCGCAGTTCCGCACCGCGGTTGAAGATGGGCTCGAGGTCGCCCGCCGCCTGCCGCATCTGGTCGAGCGCGCCGAGCGCACGCTGGACGCCTTCGCCAACGGCGGCATCCGGCTCCATCCGCAGTCTCTGAACGCGCTCGCCGGGAACCCGAACCGCTCCCCGGGCCGCCTGCTGCCCTGGGCGCTTTGTCTGCTTCTGACCGGGCTCTTGCTCGGCGTGCTGCTGCACTGACCGCCGCTCCGGCGGCCGGAGTTCGGCTCGTGAGCGCACCTGTCCGCCCGAGCGCGCTTTCGGGTTGAGCGCACCTTGCCGAAACCGGCACGGTCACTCATTTCAGGAATGTGATCTGAGCCGGGCCGCAGGACATGGGCGCAGTGCAGGGACGCGGAATTCTGCTAGTCATCGCGGGCGGCATCGCGGCCTACAAAAGCCTCGAGCTGATCCGCCGCCTGCGCGAGCGCGGCGCCAGGGTGCGCTGCATCCTGACCCGGGCGGCGACCGAGTTCGTGACCCCGCTCGCGGTCGCGAGCCTCTCGGGTGAGAAGGCGTTCGGCGACCTGTTCTCGCTGACGGACGAGGCCGAAATGGGCCACATCCGGCTGTCGCGGGAGGCTGATCTGGTGGTCGTGGCGCCGGCGACCGCGGACCTGCTCGCCAAGATGGCACACGGGCTCGCCGACGACCTGGCCTCGACCGCGCTGCTGGCGACCGACAAGCCCGTACTGATCGCGCCGGCGATGAATCCGCAGATGTGGCAACACCCTGCGACCCGACGCAACCTCGCGCGGCTCGCCGCCGATGGCGTCCGCCAAGTCGGGCCGGCGCCCGGCGACATGGCCTGCGGCGAGACCGGCGTCGGCCGCATGGCCGAGCCCCCTGAGATCCTGGCGGCGATCGAAGCTTTGCTGGCGCCCCCGGTCGGAACGCTCGAGGGCGTCCGGGCGTTGGTGACCAGCGGACCAACGCTGGAGGCGATCGACCCGGTGCGGTTCATCGCCAACAGGTCGTCGGGCAAGCAGGGGCATGCGATCGCGGCGGCGCTGAGAGCCGCAGGTTGCGACGTCACTCTGGTGAGCGGGCCGGTCGGCGAGCCGGACCCTGAGGGCGTGAAGGTGGTTCGGGTGGAATCGGCGGAGCAGATGCTCGCGGCCTGCCAAGCGGCGCTGCCGGTCGCGATCGCGGTGTGCGCGGCCGCGGTCGCCGACTGGCGTGTCGCGACCCCGATCCGGCAGAAGCTGAAGCGGCGGGCGGGGGCGCCGCCGATGCTCACTCTGGCCGAAAACCCCGACATTCTGAAGACGCTCGCCCAACCGGGCCCGACGCGGCCGAGGCTCGTGGTGGGCTTTGCCGCCGAGACCGAGGATGTGGAGTCCAACGCGCGTCGCAAGTTGGCAGCCAAGGGTTGTGATTGGATCGTCGCCAACGACGTCTCTGAGGATGAAGGGACCTTCGGCGGCGGTTACAACACCGTAAAATTGTTTCGCGCGGACGCCGAGCCTGAGGCCTGGCCCAGACTCTCGAAAGCCGAGGTCGCGACGCGACTGGTGGCGTGCATAGCGGCGCATCTGCGGAACACCTCAGCGGTCGCGGCATGAGGCGGACGCGAGCGGGTGCTCCGGCGCGGCTCGACGGGTCCGGGACGGAGGTCAGGCAAACCGAAACGCGGGACGTGTTGCCATGTTGAGGCCATCGAAGAAGCTGGTGCTCGCGCTCGAGGCGGTCACCGACATCGCCTATCACGGCGGCGCCGAGCCGGTGCAGAGTCAGGACATCGCGCGGCGGCTGAACCTCCCGCGGCGGTATCTCGAGCAGGTCATGCAGCAGCTGGTGCGGGCGGGCATTCTGCGCGGCGTCCGCGGCCCGCGCGGCGGCTACCGCCTGGCTCGCGAGCGGCGCCGGGTCAGCGTCGGCGACGTGGTCCGCGTGGTCCGCGGCATCGAGGATCTGCCGGGCCAGGAGGAGCTCGCCTCGTCGTCCCGGCTGGGGCGCCGGGTGATCGGTCCGTTCTGGGCGGCGACCGAGCAGGAGCTGATGGCCCGGCTCGACCGGGTCACGATCGAGGACCTCTGCCGGCGCGCCGAGGAGCAGGGCGTGGCGAGCGAGGCCATGCGCGCCGTCGACTACGCCGTCTAGAGCCGCGAGCAGGCAGTCCCGAGCACAGGTGGCGCGCGCCCGGCGATCGGTGCCACGGCCGCGCTCCAAGTCTCGACCGCTGCCTGGCGTGCACTCAGGCAAGTAGCCGGGACGGCCGCCTAGAGCTGGGCGCGCAGGGCGTTGGCGCGCGCGTCAAGCTGGTCGGCCTCGTCGTACTTGCGGAGCTCGCGTAAGACCTGGGCGAGATTGCGCAGGGTCGTGGCCAGATCGGCGTTGTCGGCGCCGAGCGCCTTCTCCTCGATCCCGAGTGCGCGCCGCAACAGGGGCTCGGCCTCCACGTAGAGGCCGCGGTCGTACTGCAGCAGCGCCAGATTGTTCAGACCGAGCGCAAGCGTCGGATTGTCGGCGCCGAGGCTCTTCTCGTCGATCGCGAGCGCCCGGGTATAGAGGGGCTCGGCGTCCTGGAAGCGGCGCTGGGCGCGGTAGAGCTCGGCGAGGTTGTTCAGCGTGAGCGCCAGGTCCGGGTGGTCCGGGCCGAGCGCCTTCTCCTTGATCGCGATGCTTCGCTTGTACAGGTCTTCGGCGGTCGCGTAGTCGGTCTTGGCGAAGAACGCGACCGCTAGGTTGTTGAGGCTCTGGGCGGTCTCCGGATGTTCGGCGCCGAGCGCCTTCTCGCGGATTGCCAGCGCCCGGCGGTGCAGCTTGATCGCCTCGTCGATCCGCCCCTGAATCCGGTCGAGCTCCGCGAGATTGGAAAGCGTGGTCGCAAGCGAGGGGTGCTCCGGCCCGAGCGTCTTCTCCTCGACCGTGAGCGCCTGCTCGTACAGCGAGGTCGCCTCGTCGTAGCGGCCCTGGGCGTAGTA
>DATAOG010000068.1:0-7742 GCA_036265855.1 Geminicoccaceae bacterium
GATCCGCAAGGGCGACATGAAGTCGGCCCTTTGGATGCAGGCCTACGAGGAGTGGAACGTCGAGGTCGGTCTCGCCTGCGGGCTCCAGGGTCGGGCCCAGATCGGCAAGGGCATGTGGGCGATGCCGGACCTGATGGCGGCAATGCTCGAGGCGAAGATCGGCCACCCGCGGGCCGGCGCCAACACCGCCTGGGTCCCCTCGCCGACCGCGGCGACGCTGCACGCGCTGCACTACCACAGGGTCGACGTCCGGACGCGCCAGGAGGAGCTCAAGGGCAGACGGCGCGCGCGGCTCGACGACATCCTTTCGATCCCGGTCGCCGAGCGCCCGAACTGGCCGCCCGAGGCGGTCCAGCAGGAGCTCGACAACAATGCCCAGGGCATTCTCGGCTACGTCGTGCGCTGGGTGGACCAGGGGATCGGCTGCTCGAAAGTGCCGGACATCAAAAACGTCGGGCTGATGGAGGACCGGGCGACGCTCAGGATCTCGAGCCAGCACATCACCAACTGGCTGCACCACGGCATTTGCAGCGAGGAGCAGGTGATGGCGACGATGCGCCGGATGGCAGCCGTGGTCGACCGGCAGAACGCGGGCGACCCGAACTACCGGCCGATGGCGCCGGACTTCGAGGCGAGCATCGCGTTCCGGGCGGCCTGCGATCTGGTGTTCCAGGGCCGGGCGCAGCCGAACGGCTACACCGAGCCGATCCTGCACCGCCGCCGGCTCGAGGTGAAGCGGGGTTCCGGCCGCTGACCGGCCCCGTTCAGCTGCGCAGCGGGGTCTCCAACCGACGAAGCGCCGGGTCCGGCCCGGCGCACGGCTGGTCGTCGCCGGTCGGCGACGTGAACCAGACGTAGTCGAAGGGCAGCCCGGTGGGCACGCTCTGCATGTCCAGCGGAACCTCGAGCAGACCGACGCTCAGGATCCTCGCCTCGGGCCGCATCCGGGCGAGATACCAGGGCACGCCGCGGTCGGTGCGGACCTGGCCGGTGCCGGCGATCAGCACGCCGCCGGCGCGGCCGCCGACCGTCGCCAGGCGATCGGCCATCATCGCATCGCGCGCCCGTTCCACGCGGACCATGCCCGCGATTACCGAATCCGGGATCTGGTCACAATGGGCGGCGCGCAGCTCCTGGGCGAGGCCCGCAGCCAGATTGGCCGGCAGCTCCTGATCCAGGCCGGTGCGGCGGACCATCGCCGCCTGCAGCACGCTCGGCCCCTCGCGGAACACCGCCCGGCTTTGCGCTGGCGACAGGTCCGCGGCCACCACCTCAGCGCCGTGTTGGTAGGCAGCCCCGGCGATTGGCGCATAGCGCGCCCAGTCGGGCCAGCCGAGCGCCGCCCAGCCGACCGCACCGCCGAGCCCGTCCGGGTCGTCGGGATGCGATTTGCGGTACTCGACCAAATCCAGCTGCCGGTCGCTCGGGATCATCTCGAAGGCAATGGCCCGCGGCCGCCCACCCTGCGCCTGCAGCGCATCGACCAGAACCGCTTCCAGGCGCTGGTGATCCGGATTGGCGTGGCGTTCTCCGACCAGCACGAAGTCGGCCTGCGCGAGATCGGCGATCATTGTCGCCTGGTCGACGAACCGGCCGGTCGCGACCTGATAAATGCGGCCGGCCAGCGGATGTCCACTGCCGGCGTCCTGCAACGTGCCGCCCGGCGCGCATGCGGCGAGCAGCAGCGCCAGGCCGCCGGCAACGACGCGCAAGCCGCCGCGGCCGCTTCGATACGGCCCTGAGGTCGGATGCCCTCCCATACCCCAACAGGTTAGCCGTGCGCCCCCGTACGGCAAGGGTAGGTTGCCGCGCGTGCTCGCGATTTGATCGCCCCTTGCCGTCGAGCACCGTACGCTGTCGAGCTCCGGCGGTCGATCCGGGCATGATTTTGCACCCCCGGAGGGACTATGCTCGCGGCCCGCTCGTCCATAACCTACTGGGGTGCGAGGAGCGCGATGACCGGCCAGGCCGTGATCGAACAGCTCGCCGAACATATCGGCGGTCTGCGGCGCTATGCCTTCGCGCTGACCGGCAGCCAGCCCGAGGCCGAGGATCTGGTCCAGGACACGCTGGTGCGGGCGATCGCGGCGGCGCGCTCGTTTCGAGCCGGTGGCAGCCTGCGGGCCTGGCTGTTCTCGATCATGCACAACCTCTTCGTCAGCGGCGTGCGGCGGCGACGGCCGCCGGTCGTGGCGCTAAACGAGGAGGCCGTCGCGGTCGGCCAGGCGCCGGCGCAGCTGATCGTGCTCGAGGTGCGCGATGCGCTGGCGGCGCTCGCGCGCTTGCCCGAGACCCAGCGAGCCGCGCTCAGCCTGGTCGCGCTCGAGGATTTCAGCTACGAGCAGGCAGCGAAAATCCAGGGGATTCCTCTTGGCACTCTGATGTCGCGCCTCGCCCGCGGCCGCGAGACCTTGCGGCAGACACTGGACGGCGAGCTCAGGGTGCCGCTGCGGGTGATCGGAGGCAAGCAATGAGCCTGCCCGAAGTGACCGAAGCCGAGCTGCAAGCATTTGTCGACGGGCAGCTGCCCGCGGAGCGCTGCACGGCCGTGCTGGCCTACCTCGGCCAGCGTCCGGCCGAGCTCAAGCGGCTTGCCGACTATGCCGAGCACAAGGAAGAGCTCCGGCGCCGGCTCGAGAACGTTGATCTGGCGGCCGACAATCCCGCGACGACCGAGCTGGAACGGGCGCTCGCGGCGCGTTTGACCCGACCGTACTACAGCCGGTGGCTGCGCTATGCGGCCACCGTCGCTTTGCTGCTTGCGGCCGGCTGGATCAGCCACGGCCTGTATCAGAACTACGTCGAGAGCCGGATCCCGGAGCTGGTGATCAAGGCGGCCGAGGCCCACGACGTGTTCGGCGTCGACCAGCGCCGGCCAGTCGAGCTGACGGCGGCGTCGATGGCGGAGATGGCCGACTGGTTCTCGAACCGCCTGGGCCGGCCGGTCGAGATTCCGGTCCTGTCAACCCTTGGCCTGCACCTGATCGGCGGCCGGCTGCTGACTGCCGACGACCGGCCGATGGCGCAGCTGATCTACGAGGACGAGGCCGGCCAACGCCTGACCCTCTGCCTATCCTCGGAGCCGCTCGAACTCGGCGAGGAGGTCGAGCTGGTCGAGGTCGGCGACCTGACCGCCGGCTATTGGCAGGACGGCGATCTGACCTACGCTCTGGTTGGCGACCGGCCCGACGAGCAGCTGGTCGCGATCGCCTCCGAGCTCGGCGCCCAACAGCCCGGCGGCCGGCTGTAGTCGCCGCCGGCGGCGCGGCCGGCGGGCGGAGTCGCCTGCCCGGACCCGGCCGTGATCGTGCATTAATGCGACCTATGGTGCATCCGACCCGTCGAAGGGCTTGCCCGCCGGTCGCCAATCCGCTAGCAGGGGATCGCGAAAACTACATCGGTTCCTGATCTGCCGTGTCCGCTGCTTGCAGCGCCCGATCTCGTTACCTCTCCCTGCGGCCTGCCGCTGACTTCGGTTGGATGGTCGTCTGTCGTCTTGATGCTGCTCGGCAGATCGTGCTTCGGACCCGAAACTTGGCAACCGGGCGACAGGCGGGGCGGGTGAAGCGGCTCGCTCTGATCGTCCTCGGCCTCGCGTGGCTGGCCGCGTGCTCGAGCAGCGGGGTTCCGGCGTGCAAAGGCGGTACGCCGCCCAGCACCGGGCTCAGCGGCTACCGACTTGGGCCGCGCGATCAGGTCCAGGTGACCGTGTTCCGCCAGCCGGACATGTCCGGTCTGTTCACGATTGATGGCGAAGGCTTCCTGGCGCTGCCGCTGGTCGGCGAGTTCAAGGCCGGCGGATTGACCACGCGCGATCTCGAAGATCAGATCGAAGCGCGCCTCAAGAAGGACCAGTTCCTGGTCAACCCGCAAGTCAGCATCGAGCTCAAGACCTACCGGTCCTTCTACGTGCTGGGCGAGGTCAACCATCCGGGCAGCTATGAATTTCGCGACGGGATGACCGTGACCAACGGCGTCGCGCTCGCCGGCGGCTTCACCTACCGAGCCAACCAGGGCAACGCGTCGATCGAGCGCGAGGGCTGTGCGTTCCCGGCCCGCGTCGATACTCTCGTGCAGCCGGGCGACATCATCACCGTGCCAGAACGGTACTTCTGAACCGGCGGCCGTGTCTGCATCGACCCTGCCCCCAGGCCGCCTGAGACGCTGGCCCACCGTCGGGGCGGGCGAGGAAGTTGTGGTGCGGCTGCATCGGCGCGGCGCCGGTTCGGCCGTCCTCGGCGCTGCCTTGGCAATCAGCCTGGCCGGCAACCCGGCGCATGCGGCCGGCGAGCTTCGGATCGCCAATGCCGGCGAGCCAGAAACGCTGGATCCGCATCACGTCACCGAGACCTGGGAGAACCGGATCGTCGGCGACATGTTCATGGGCCTGACCACGGAGGCCGCCGACGGCAGTGTCATCGCCGGCGCAGCCGAGGGCTGGCAGGCGAGCGACGATGGGCTGGTCTACACCTTCAAGCTTCGCGATCACAGCTGGTCGGACGGGGTTCCCGTGACCGCCGGCGATTTCCTGTTTGCGTTCCGCCGCATCCTCGACCCGGCCACCGCCGCCGAGTACGCCCCGCTGCTCTACACGATCAGGAACGCCAAGGCGATCAACGAGGGCACGATCGAGGACATGGACGCGCTCGGCGTGCAGGCGCTCGACGCCAAGACGCTCAAGATCACGCTCGAGAGCCCGACCCCGTACTTCCTCGAGCAGCTGACCCACTACACGGCCTTTCCGGTGCCCAAGCACAAGGTCGAGGAGCTGGGCGACGACTGGGTCAAACCGGGCAAGATCGTCGGCAACGGTCCCTATACGGTCGTCGAGTGGGTTCCGAAAGATCACGTGCGCTCGGTCAGGAACCCGGCCTTCTACGACGCCGACAACGTCTCGATCGACAGCGTCACCTTCTATCCGGCCGAGGACCGTAGCGCCGCGACCAAGCGGTTCCTCGCCGGCGAGATCGACATCCAGTACGACTTCGCCTCGGATCAGATCGACTGGCTCAAGGAGAACCTGCCGCGAGAGACCAGGATCGCGCCCTACCTCGGCGTCTATTACTACGCGATCAACACGCGCAAGGCGCCCTTCGACGACCGGGGCGTGCGACAGGCGCTGGCGCTCGCGATCGACCGCGAGGCGATCACGGACAAGATCCTGCGCACCGGCGAGCGGCCGGCCTATGGCTTCGTGCCGCCCGGTACGGATGCTTACGGCGAGCCGGCCCATGTCGACTGGAAGGACACGCCCTATCCCGATCGTCTGATCAAGGCTCAGGATCTGCTCGCCGCGGCCGGCTTCGGTCCGGAGCGTCCCCTCCGGCTGACGCTTCGCTACAACACCTCCGATACCCAGAAGAAGGTGGCGATCGCGGTCGCCGCGATGTGGAAGCAGCTCGGGATCCAGACGGAGCTGTTCAACAGCGAGGTCAAAACCCACTACAAGGACATGCAGGAGGGCAATTTCCAGGTCGCGCGAGCCGCCTGGCTCGCCGATTACAACGACGCCCAGAACTTCCTCGATCTGATGGATAGCGAAAGCGGCGTCCTGAACTATGCCGGCTACGGCAACCCCGAGTACGACCGCCTCATGGCTGAGGCTTCCAAGACTGCCGACCCGAAGGCCCGGACGCAACTGCTCCACCAGGCGGAGGCGATCGCGATGACCGACATGCCGAACATCCCGATCTTCTATTACGTCTCGAAGGATCTAGTCGCGAGCTCGGTCAAGGGCTGGATCGACAACAGCAAGGACATCCATCGCACCCGGTTCCTCCGGGTCGAGCGCTGAGGCTGACCGGAACCGCGGGGCGCGGGCACCGGTAATACTTGGCGCCCAAAAAGCGACGATGCCGGCCGCTTCAGCCGGCGACCGCGCTGGTCCCGAGGATCAATTCCCCAGAACGGGCTTGCCGGGAGAGCTCGGGGTCAGCAGACTGTGGCCCGGTGTCGACTGCGGCTCAGAGAGGACGGGCGGGTGGCAAAGAACAAGGGCAAGACCAAGGTCAAGCGCAGGATCGAGGCAGCCGAGTCGGCCGCCGACAGCGAGCCGACCCCGCCGAAGATGGGACGCAAGGAGTTCGAGCACGAGATCGCCAAGCTGCAGGTCGAGCTCACCCGGCTGCAGGCCTGGACGCTGGAAGGGGGCGCCCGGATCATCGTCGTGTTCGAGGGCCGCGACACCGCCGGCAAGGGCGGCGTGATCAGTCGCATCACCGAGCGCGTCAGCCCGCGGGTCTTCAAGCACGTTGCCCTGCCCAAGCCCTCGGACCGCGAGAAGACCCAGATCTACAGCCAGCGCTATTTCGCGCACTTCCCGGCCGCCGGCGAGATCATCCTGTTCGACCGCTCCTGGTACAACCGGGCCGGCGTCGAGCGGGTCATGGGCTTCTGCAGCGAAGAGCAGAGCCTGCGTTTCCTGCAGGTCACGCCGCAATTCGAGCGCGAGATCGTCGAGAGCGGCATCCTCCTCCTGAAGTATTTTCTGGACGTCAGCCAGGATGAGCAACGGCGCCGCTTCGAGTCGCGGATCAACGACCCGGTCAAGCACTGGAAGCTGAGCCCGATGGACACCGAATCGGTCCGGCGCTGGTGGGCCTATACCAAGGCCTACCAGGAGATGATCCGCGCGACCGACACCACCTACGCACCTTGGTACGTCGTGCCGGCCGACGACCAGCGCCGGGCGCGCCTCAACCTGATCAGCCACATGCTGAGCCAGATCCCGTACAAAAAGGTCAGCGTCGATCTGCCGAAGCTGCCAAAAGCGGAGCCGCGGCCCAAGGGCGTCCAGGACGGCCTCGAGGCCATGCACGTGGTGCCCAGCCTCTACTGAACCGGCCGCGCGCCAGGCGACCGGCTCCGATAGCTCAGCGGCGGCGCCTCGGCTTTCGGCCGGTGTCCGGCTGCGCCAGAGCCTGCGTCCAGAACCGCAGCGTCTGGCGAGCCATCTCGTTGACCATCGCCGACTGTTGCCGGCGCAGCTCCGCGGTCCAGAAGCCGCGTGCGGCTCCCGCCCAGCTGTTGGCGACGCTGAGCCAGAAGCTCAGCCATGGGTTCGACATGCCTGATCACCGTCACGGTTGGAGCGCACACAGCGATATGCGACGAATATGCGGCCAGGCAACCGGCTCTCGCGTCCGATCCCCCGCCCGCCGCAGCGCCCGGGGCAGGTCGGCTAGCTAGACGGGCCCGAGCGCGGGGTGCTCGTAGCCGAGCAGCTCCAGGCTCGCGAGGTAGTCCTGATTGGCGGCGAGCGCGGCCAGCAGTTCGGGCGTCGACTCCCGGCGCGGCACCGGCCGGATCTCGCCGCCGGCGCGGCTGCCGGCGACGTCGCCGGTGACGAAGGTGTAGTCGCGCCAGCGCTCCTTGAAGCCCCGGTCGTAACGAAGCTGCAGCTTCGCGCAGAGCAACCGGGCCACCCCCTCAGGGTCGGCGGTGAAGTCCTCGTAGCGGTGGAAGCCGATGCCGCTCGCGACCTCGGCGAAGCGGCGGTAGCCCGCAAGGAAGCCTGCCAGCGTCAGCCGGCCCTGCACCACGGCCAGCTGGCTGAGGCTCAGCCACTGATCGAGCGGATGGCGGACGGTGCAGACCTGCAACAGCTCGAATCGCCGGGCCAGCGCCTCGGCGGTCAGCAGGCGATGCGCCGGCTTGGCGATGAACGGCACGCCGGTGAAATCGAGATGACTCCAGTCGCGGATCAACAGGCGCTGACCGCAGTCGTCGGCGCGCCGCCGGAT
>DATAOG010000069.1:0-6848 GCA_036265855.1 Geminicoccaceae bacterium
GCGTTCGGGAAGCCCGGCCCCGGCGGGGGGACGTTCGGCGCTCGCGATCTCGAAGCCGGGCACGCTCCGCCGAGGCAACGGCCCCGACCAGTCGGTGCCGCCGCGGGTCCGGGGCCGCAGCTGCGGCATCAGCTCGCTGACCGCCATCGGCCGGGCGGGCTCGATCCGCGCATCGATCTGCTCGAGCTCGCGCAGGACCCGGTTCGCAGCGACCAGATAGATCGTGTTCGGCCGGATCGTGTCCGCTGCCAGCTGATAGGCGATCGCACCCGCGGGCGTGGGCTTCGGCTGCAGACGGCGCGCATCCGCCTTCAGCGGCGGCAGAGCGCCCTGACTGGCGAGCTGCCAGGCGAGGTCGAGCGAGGCGACCGTGAAGCCGTAGAAGATCTTCGAGCTCTGGTCGAGACCGTCGAACACGATGTCGAAGGTCGGCGTCGCGGTGCCGGCCGCGGTGTCGAGCTCGGGCTGGACGATCCAGGGACAGGCGGCCGACGCGAGGCTGGCCATGCCGGTGACGATCGCGGTGGCCGTCACCAGAGCCAGAGCGACCCGCCGGACGTCGCCGGCGCGCCCGGCGCGCCCTGCGACGGCAGAGACACTCACGGAGTGCATGGGACTGACCTCTCTACGGTTTGAATGATGAATTTGGCGGCCCCCGGCGCTTTCCCGGCAATGAAGTTGCTGGCCGCGGTGACGTCCAGCGTCGCCCCGGCGTCGCTGCCCGCGGCGGGCGGAAACTGCTTGATCAGCTCGGCGCGCAAGGCGTCCGGATCGAACGGCGCCTCGGGCCTGGCGAGCAGCACGAGGCCATTGTTCTCGGGCCGGTCGTTGAGCTGCCAGCCCCACTCCCAGATGCCGCCGGGCGACACGGTCACCGTCTCGTTGCCGGCCAGCTGCGGCACCATGACCTTGGCCTGCGAGTGCTCGGAGACCATCACCTGGGCGACGTAGTAGCGCTCGGGCCGGAACCAGCCGGCAATGCCGGTGCCGCCGTCCTCGGGCTCGCCGATCCGCACCCGCCAGCCGAGCGTCTCGCCGGCCGGGATGCTGCGCGCGAGGCCCTCGCGGCCGAGCGGGCTCGGGTAGAAGCCGCCATCCTTCGTGAAGCAGACCCGGTAGGGCTCGGGCACCAGCGCCGTGCCGCCGCCGGGCAGGAAGGTCATGACCACCGGGCGCTGATGCAGCGCCGACCAGGCATAGCCGGTGAACGCGACCAGCAGCAGGGCAGCGACCAGGGCCTGGGCCACCCGGTCATGGAACAGATGGCGGGCCCGGAGCGCCCTGAGCTCGGCCGCGGCCTCGCTGAGGCGCTCGACCGGCACGACCCGCACGCGCTGCGCCTTCAGCTGCGCCACCTCGGGCAGGCTCTCGACCTCAAGCCAGCGGCCGTCCTGCTCGAACTTGCGCGGCGTGAAGAACAGGACCTCGCCGCCGGCGCCGATCCCGGGCAGGCCCTGGTGCTGGGCGAGCGTGCTGACCAGCCGGAGCTTGGCGGGCAGGGAGCCAACGGGCAGCACCTCGACATCGTCCTCGAGAGTGCCGCGCGCCTGGCCGCCGAGCGCGCCGGTCGCGATGATCTGCCGCTGCCGGCTGCCGCTCGCGCACATCAGCAGCACGAGCGCGAGGCCGAGCTCGGCGCTCCGGCCCTCGCTCGGCCCCTGGGCGCCTGCCGGCTGCAGCCGCTGGCCCTCGATCCAGGCGAGTCGCGAGATCCGCTGGTAGAGCGCGGTCAGCGGCTGGCGGATGCCGAGCTTGCGGACCGCGCTCGCGGCGGCGCAGCCGGCCTGATAGAGGCCGACCTTGCGCAGCGGGGCGGCGACCCGGTCCCAGTCCTTGTCGCGCGCCCGGGCATCGTCCTCCCGGCTCTGCGCCTCCTCCTGCTTGGTCAAAGGATCGAAGGCGTAGTGCTGGGTATAGACCTCGATCAGCCGGTCTTCGGCACGGTCGCCGGCGAGACTGCGGCCGGCGGGCTGGACGATCGGGATCTGGACGGTGCGCCGGCTCGACATGGGAAGGCTCGCGCTTTCGCCGCCATCGCCCGGGCTCAGACGTCCTCGACGAGGCCGATCACGGGCTGCAGCAGCACCAGGCGGAGCGCCGCGTCGTCGGGCAGGCGGACCTGACCGTCGCCGTCGGCGTCGAGCTGGATCAGCGCGATCGGCTCGCCGGTGCCGCCCGCGGGCGCCAGCCCGAGCGTGCGGCCGGCGAACTCGTCGGCGGCGAGCCCGAGCGCCTGCAGCGCGATCACGAGCTCCTCGCCCTCGCTCGTGACCTTGAGCCGGAAGCGGCCGTCGGCGGTCTCGAGCTCCCGGCTCGGCAAAGCGATCCCGAGGCCGCCGCTGTCGGCGGCCAGGCGCACGATCTCGGCGACCGCCGTGAAGCGCTGGCGCTTAGGGTTGAACCTCGGGCTGAACGGGATGATCTCGGCCGAGGGCCGCTCGGCCGGCGCGGCGCTGCGCGTGTGGCTGCGCTCCAGCCAGTCGCCGAGCGCCTCGCCCTGCCGGCGCGGGCCGAGGATCTTGAGGAGCGCGTCGACCTGGGCGAGCGTCACCGGCGGTTCGGTGTCGACCAGCCTCAGGCGCTGCTCGGCCCGGCGCCACAGCTCCAGGGCCTGGGCGTCGGACAGCTTGCGATCGGTCATGGTGGATCTCTCCTTGCGGCCTAGTCGTCCGGTGACGCGTAACGCCGAAGGCCTCTCTTGATGATCGCTTCGGCACGCTGACACAGCTGCTCGGCCATTTCTGCCTCGTCCAAGACCGTCAGTTCGGGATAGCACTCGATCAGGCGCCGGAACTCGGGGTCGTTCAGGACGCCGCGGTCGCCCGGGCCGCGGTGGATCGGCCGCTCGTTGCCGATCACCTCGGTGAAGAAATAAGCCATCAGCGGATCGAACCAATCCGGCCGGTCGTCGATCAGCATCCGCGCCCACTGGCCGGCCGAGCGGCGGCGCGTCACGCTCTCCTCGACATCCGGCGCGTCCGGGTCGGCGAGGGTCTCGTGTCTCGCCCATTGGTCGCCCTCGTCGTCGGAGCCGATCGGGTCGTCGAGCGAGAGGGACGCGAAACGCAGCATGCTCATCCCGTGCTCGGTGGTTGCGAACTCGTCGAAGCTCGGGCAGCCGGCGAACTGGCCGGCACTGCCCTTGAGCTGGTTGAACGCGCGCCGGTAGGCGTCGACGTTGTCGTCCTCGATGCCGAGCCGCATCAGCTCCTCGGCCGGCCGGCGCAGCTGCTTCATCTCGCGCAGGCGCGCGATCGAGGGCTCGTCGCGATCGTGCCAGAGCTCCGGATCGAGGCCGCAGGCGCGCAGCAGCATGTAGCGCTCGTTGAGCGCATCGAGCACGCGGACCAGCATCAGCTGGACCTCGGGATCCTCGGCAAACGCCGCGGCGAGCGGCAGGGGGCTCGCCTCGATCACGTCGAACAGCGCCATCTCCTCGGGCAGCTCGGCGCAGCAGTCGCCCCGGATCAGCCAGATCGGCCCGTATTCGGTCCGCCGGCGCTTGGAATCCTGGCTGTAGTCGTCGCCCAGGCGGGCCCGCTGCGCCGCCAGCTCGAGGGCCACCGGATGGAGGAACTCCGGCGTCTCGCCGGAGGCTTCCAGAGCCTGGTCGCGGCGGACCTCGGCGTCGCGCCAGCCGTGCTCGGTAGGCCCATGGCGGCAGAGGACGCCGAGCAGCAGGTGCATGTTGCCGGGCTCGTGCCTGAGCCGCCTCGCGAGCTTCGGGCGGCGCGCCAGCACCTTGTGCAGGTAGACGATGCCCTGCTCGTGGATCCGCGCGCTGCTGCCGTCGGGCAGCGTCCAGTTGTACCACTGGCTGTCGCGGTCGACCCGGTAATCGCGGTACAAGAGCTGCTCGACGTAGACCCGGCGCGACAGCGTGAGCAGGATCGCGAGGTGCAGGCGGTCACGGTCCAGGGGTGCGATCACGAGGCACTGCTGCAGGATGCCCAGCATGTCGAGCGCCAGGCGATCGAGGATGGTGTTGACCTGAAAGCCTCGCACCGGCTGCGCCATGATCCGCTACCCCCGTCCCGGACGGCGCGGCCGACCACCGGATGGGTCGCCGGCGCACCGGACACGCGGCCCAATCTCCCAGCATCGGCCGGTCGAGACAAGAGCTTCGCCAACGGGCGCACGGCGGGACGCCTGGCGCCCCGCCGTGGTCCGTGACCGGAACGGGATTGACCTGCTGGCTCGCCTAACCGGTGGTGTTGGTGAACACGACCCGCCGGTTGACCGCCGCGGTCGGATGCGCAGGATCGTAGAGCTCGGTCTCGCCCTTGCCGACGAACGGCAGCCGCTCCGGCGCGATACCGTGCTGCTCGATCAGATAGGCCCGGACCGAACGGGCGCGCAGCTGCGAGAGCGTGAGATTGTAAGCATCGGGACCGACCGCGTCGGTGTGACCTTCGATCTCGACGACCTTGTCCTTCATCAGATCGTCCTTGAGGACGCCGGCGAGGCGGTCGAGCACGGCCTTGGCGTCGTCGGTCAGACGGAAGGAATCGAACTCGAACTGGACGCGGGCATTGATCGACTTGGTCGCCGGCGGGTTGGCCTGCTGGACCGCCGCGACGATCTTCTCCGGGGTGGAGTTGGCCGGCGCGGACTTGGCCTGAGCGGCGAGGGCCACTGCCGCGGGATCGTCGAGCAGGCGGATCGCGCGCGCGCTGATGCCGCGGGTCTTGCCGCCCCAGCCGCGCGTGCGCACGCCCTCCAGCGCGGTGTCGCCGGGCTGGGCGCAGGCGGCCGGAACCACCTCGTTCAGCGCCCGGAAGACCTCGCAGTCGCTGGCCTCGTTCAACCAGCTGCGGCCATCCTGGGCAGCCGCCGGCAGCGTCAGCAGCGCGAACGCGAGGCCAGCGCCGAACAAGCTCGAGGTGAACGCCTTGGCGGTGCGGGTCATGATGGCTCTCCAGCTTGGTTCCCGATCACTGGCGCTCCCTTCGGGATAGCGAGGCTCGAGGCGCAGCGGGCGACGCGGCGGAAACGGCGGCTCCGGGCTCGAGAGCGGGATCGGTGCCCGGTTCCCGTGCTAGGGCAGCCGGTCGAGCGCCTGCCGGAGCATGCCCTCGAGCCATCCGGCCCATTCCCGCTGGCCCGCCGGTTCGCTGATCAGGTCCTGACGGATCTCGATCCCGACATGCGCGAGGCCGCGGCGCTCGCCATGCACCGGCAGCGTGTAGTCGCTCTCGTCATGCACGACGTACGGCAGCCGGTCGCCGACGTAAGGCGCGCTGTCCCGGTTCAGGAGCTCGAGCAGCAGCCGGGCAAGACGGGCGTCGCGATTGTACAGGAGGCCGATCAGCCACGGTCGCGCGATGCCTTTGAAGACGGACGTGAAGCTGTGCATCGCGATCAGCACGGTCCGGAGCCCCAGCTTCGAGCGCGCCTCCAGCAGCGCCTCGATCGCGCCGTGATAGGGCCGGAAGATCGCCTCGACCCGGGCCTGCCGCGCGGCATCCTGGAGGTCCAGATTGCCGGGGATCGCCGTCAGCTCGCTGATCTCGGGGATCGACTGAGCGACGTGCAGCGGCCGGTTGCAGTCGACCACGAGGCGCGAGTAGGTCTGGGCGACCAGGGGTGCTTCGAACGCGCGGGCGAGCGCCTGCGCGACCGGCAGGATCCCGATGTCGTAGGCGATGTGGCGCTCGAGATCGGCGGCCGCAAGGCCGAGGTCGCCGACGCGCCGCGGCAGGCGCCGGCCGGCATGATCGGCGACGAAGACCAGGGGCGATCGGCTGTCGGCGCGCTCGATGACGACCGGCGCCGGCTCGTCCGGGTCGAGCAGCGGGCTCGGCGCGGGCTGCTCCGGGCCTGAAAGCTCGAGATGCGCGCTCATTGGCCGCCCAGCTGAGCCCGAGCGCGGCGCTGTCAAACGATGTTTCCGAGGTTCAGGCGCGGCCCGACGGCCGGGGCGAGCGGCTTCGGCGATCCGGCAGCCGAGCCGCGGTGTGGGCGAAATTCAGCCCTGGCGCAGCTGGAAGCCGTGGGCATAAGGGTCGCGCGGGTCGACGAAGATCGTGTTCAGGCCGGTGATGCGCGCCCAGCCGGCGACGCTCGGGACGATGGCCTCGTGCGGCCCGACCCGAGCCTTGGCCTCGACCCGGCCCTCGAACAGGCTGCCGATGATGCTCTCGTGGACGAACTCGTCGCCGACGCCTAGCTCGCCCCGCGCCGCGAGCTGGGCGATCCGCGCCGAAGTGCCGGTGCCGCACGGGCTCCGGTCGATGGCACTCGCGCCGTAGAACACGGCGTTGCGGCCGTGCGCCTTGGGATCGCGCGCCGGCCCGGTCCACATGACGTGCGAGACGCCGGCGATCGTCGGATCGTCCGGATGCGCGAGCTCGATCCGCTGGTTCAGGCGTCGGCGCAGTTCCGGGCTGAGGCGCAGGATGTCGCCCGCGGACAGCTGGTCGAGCCCGCCGTAGCCCGGTTGCGGTTCGACGATCGCGTAGAAGTTGCCGCCATAGGCGATGTCGATCACGAGCGGACCCAGCTCCGGGCAGTCGACGTGGACCTCCGGCAGCGCCAGATAGCTCGCGACGTTGGTCAGCCGCACCCGCTCGACGAACCGGCCGGCTCGCTCGTAGGTCGCGACCACGAGCCCGGCCGGCGTGTCGAGGCGCACTTCGCCCTCGGTCCGCGGCTCGATCAAGCCCTGCTCGAGCGCGAAGGTGACCGTGCCGATCGTGCCGTGGCCGCACATCGGAAGACAGCCCGAGACCTCGATGTAGAGGACGCCGACGTCGCACTCGGCCCGGCAAGGCGGATACAGGATCGCGCCCGACATGATGTCATGGCCGCGCGGCTCGTACATCAGCGCGGTCCGGATCCAGTCGTAG
>DATAOG010000070.1:0-2868 GCA_036265855.1 Geminicoccaceae bacterium
CTGCAGCAGCCGCTGCGCGAGACCGATACGGTAGCGAGGCTCGGCGGCGACGACTTCGCGATTCTACTGCCGGGTGCGACCGATCTCGCGACCGCCTGCCGGGTCGCCGAGCGGATCGTCGACGGCTTGCGGCATCCGTTCGAGATCCGCGGCCTGGTTCTCGAGATCGGGGTCAGCATCGGGGTGGCGCTCTACCCCGAGCACGGCCAGACCGGTCCGGAGCTGCTGCAGCATGCGGACGTCGCCATGTACGCCGCGAAGCGAGGGCCCGCCGGGTTCGTCGTCTACAGCGCCGAATCCGACACCAACAGCATCCGCCAGCTGACGCTCACGGGCCAGCTGCGACGGGCGATCGAGGACGATCAGCTGCTGCTCGAGTTCCAGCCGAAGATCGACGCCCGCACCTGCGAGGTCGCCGGGGTCGAGGCCCTGATCCGCTGGCAGCACCCGGAGCTCGGGGCGATCCCGCCGGACGAGTTCATCGGCAGCGCCGAGCACACCGGCCTGATCAAGCCCCTGACCCTCTGGGTCATCAATGCGGCGCTGCGTCAGCGGCGCCGCTGGGCCGAGCACGGCTTCGACTTCGGCGTGGCGGTCAATCTCTCGGTCAAGTCGTTGCAGGACCCGGAGCTGCCGGAGGTGGTGCGGAGCCTGCTCGAGGCATGGCAGCAGGCGCCGGAGTGCCTCACGTTCGAGATCACCGAGAGCGCCCTGATGGCCGATCCGGCGACCGCGCTCGAGGTGCTGGAGCGGATCGCGGCGATCGGCTGCAAGCTGTCGCTCGACGACTTCGGCACCGGGTACTCCTCGCTCGCCTATCTGCAGAAGCTGCCGATCGACGAGCTCAAGATCGACCGCTCGTTCGTGATCGCGATGACCCGTGACGACAATGCGGCGGTGATCGTGCGGGCGGTGGTCAAGCTCGCCAAAGGCCTGGGTCTCGCCGTGGTCGCGGAGGGCGTCGAGAGCGAGGACGCGTTCGATCGGCTGCGGGCGCTCGGCTGCGATCAGGCCCAGGGCTACTGGTTCGGCCCGGCGATGAGCGGCGACCAGCTGCTGGCCTGGGTCAAGGCGACGCCTTGGCGGGCGGGCGGCCGGACGCCTGCAGATCGGATCGTCCAGGCCTGAGCGGCGGCGCCACGCCGGCAGCGAGACCGAGCGCGGTGAGATTGGCCTCGGTGGTCGCATCGAGCGTCAGCTGGTTGCGCCGCGCGCTGCCGGCCGCCGCGCGCAACACTTCCTCGAACCCTTCGAGGGTCGAATCGACCCGGATCGCGGGCCCGCCCTGCCCGCGCAGCGTGAGCTGCAGCCAGCCGTCCTTGCGCCCCCGGCGCGGGGCGTAGTAGGCCAGCTCCAGCCGCCGCAGCTGCCGCCAGTCGATGCGCCGGCGGATCGGCCCGCACAGCGCGACCTCGGCGGCCGAGAGCTCGATCCAGCTCAACTGCCGGAGCACAGTGCGCACGCCGAACCAGCCGAACAGGACGCCCAGTCCTGAAAGCCCGATCGCGACTCCCCGGGCCAGATCGAGGGCAAGAAGCGGTCCAACGGTGGCGACAAGGCCAAGGGCGACGCGCAGATAGTCGGAAACGAGGCTCTGGGCGGAATAGCGATAGTGCTGCATGCGCCGCTCCGCGGCGATCCCGGCGAGACCCGGCTGCGGGGACTGCCGGGACGATACCGAGACCGCGCCGACCGGCTTGTCAACCCGGTAGTTCCGGGTGTGCCGGCATGGCGGTCAGGCCCGCGATCGGCGTCAATGTCAATGTTAGGAGGTCATTAACCCATGCGGTGATAGCTTCCGCACGACGGCTGGCGCGCGGGCGCGGAGCAGCGAAAGGCACCGCGCGCGGCTGCGCGGAGAGATTCCTGATGCCAGGTTCGAGCCGACCGATGCCACAGCCTGGGGGCCGATCGCAGCCGCCAGGAGCGGGCGCTGGCGTCGGGCCGGCAACCTGCGGGTGCGGGCAGGCGGCGGCTCCGGCCGGGGAGCCGACGGTGCGAGGCGACCGCGCGCTTCCGCAACTCGGGCCGGCGCGCCTAAGCCATGAACTCAGGACTCCGCTCAACGCCATCCTTGGCAACACCGAGCTGTTGCTCGACGGCTCGGCCGGGCCGCTGTCGAGCGAGGCGCGCGCCTGCCTCGGCGAGATTCAGGCTGCAGGCCGGCGAATGCTGCGTCAGGTTCAGGCGCTCCTCGATCTCTGTGATGCGCGCTGCCGACCGGCGATCACCGCCGAGAAAACGGTCGACATGATCGAGCTGCTGCGCGCCGCGCACGCCGCGGCGCTCGAGCCGGGGAGGGGGTTGCAGGTCGTGCCCGCTCAGGCCCGCTACCTGGTGCGCGGCGAGCCTGGCTCGCTCGGCGCGCTGGCAGCGGCCGTGGTCGACCTGTACCTATACGACAGCCAGAGCCCCGGGCCATTGCAAGTCACAGTCCGGACCTGCGTCGGGCCCGGCTCCGATGGCGTGCTCCGCATCTGGTGGCCGAGGTTCGATCCGGATCAACTGGCGGCACTGCCGACAGCCTTGATCGATGCTATTCTTGACTTATATGGTGGGGTGGCGGCTTTGACCAGGGATGGTCTGGAACTCGACTGGCCGGCAGAACGCGTCTTCGCGAACGGATCGCCTGGAACCGCGGGTGCCCGCGGGCGGGCAAGTTCATGAATCCTGCCGGCATGGCGAGTATTGCGGGATTCCCGCCTCGAAGAGGGTTGTCGAGCGGCTCCAGGCTCCCTATTGTCGAGCCAACGAAGCTGCCGACGCGCAGTTTGTCCGGCGTTGTTGCGTTTGTCTGAACCAGGCGGACACACGATCCTGGTTGAACTTGACCAGAGCAGGTTGGCGACGCTGGCTGGGGTCGCATTA
>DATAOG010000071.1:0-3667 GCA_036265855.1 Geminicoccaceae bacterium
CGTGGCGATCGCCCGAGAGGAAGATCACGCCGTGAGCTCGGGTGCTGGCGATCAGCCCGAGCAGCCGGTCGCGCTCGCGCGGCAGGTTGCCCCAGCGCTCGTAACCGTGGCCCTCCGCCAGCACCTGGACCGAGGACACGATCAGGCGGAGCTCGGCGGGCTCGCGCAGCTGCGCCTCGAGCCACGCCCACTGGGCGTCGCCGAGCATGGTCTTGGCCGGATCGGGATCCGGCATGTAGGGCCCGGGACCGGGCGCGCCCGCCGGTTTGCGCAGCAGCGGCGAGCGGAAGCTCCGGAGGTCGAGCAGGATGACCTGCAGGCGCATCCCGGCCGGCCCATAGATCCTTGCGTCGTAGACGCCTTCCCGACCGCGCCTCGGATCATCCAGGGGCACCTGCCAGAAATCCAGGAACAGCGCCTTCGCCCGGTCCTTGTACGGAAAATCGCCGCCGGCGTCGTTCTGGCCGTAATCGTGGTCGTCCCAGGTCGCAAGCACCGGCACGCTCGCGCGGAGCTTCCGGTAGCCCTCGATCCGGGCGGCCTTGGCGTAAGCCTCCGGCAGGCTCTCCGCAGCGCCGGGCGTGAGGTCGCCATAGACGTTGTCGCCGGCGAAGATGAACAGGTCCGGCTCATAGCGGAGGATCGCGTCCCAGATCGGCTGCGGCTTGTCCTGATGGGCGCAGGAGCCGAACGCGATCCGCGTGACCGGCGGGCCGTCCGCCTTGCTTGCTTGCACCGGCAGCGCCGCCTGCGCGAGCGCGCAGACGATGACCAGCAGCCGTAGCTCGCGCCTTGCGAGCCTGATCATGCGCGGCCCTCGTCTCGGCCAATGCCGAGGGCAACGCTACCCGATCCTTTGGGCAAGTCCATGCTGGACGCCGAGGTCGCGGGCCGCATCTAGACGGGCTGCCCGGCCACGGGATGCGAGTGCTCGAGGAAGAAGCGGAGCATCTCCCGTGCGGCGTCCGGTCCACGCGGATCCGTGTAGGATCCGGCGGGGCTGCCGCCCGCCCAGGCGTGCCCGGCGCCGTGGATCGTCCATTGCTCGAGCAGCGGCCGACCGGCGGGATCGGAATATACGGCGCGGCGGTAGGCATGGCCGCCTGGCACCTGACCGTGCTGCACGATCGCCCGCAACTCGATCGCAGCCGCTTTCGACTGGGCGATAACCTCGTCGCCGTTGCGCGGATGGACGGTCGTGTCCTGATCGCCGTGCATCACGATGGTCGGGACGATGCGCGCGGCTCCGCCGTTCGTCGAAACCCTCCCGGCGCGCCGCTCGACCGGGGCCCCTCCTTGTCGCATGGCCCTGAAGGCCGAAGGCAGGTCACTGGCGGCCCCGCAGGCTAGGCCGGAATGGACCCCGATCGCGGCGTAGAGGTCGGAATAGGTCGCGCCCAGGATGGCGGCCGCCGCGCCGCCGGCGGAGAGCCCCGCGACATAGACGCGGCTCGGGTCGACCGAATGGTCGCGTATGATCTGGCGCGTGATGCCGGCGATCAGAGACGGCTCGCCCTGGCCGCGTTGCTGGTCGTTCGGTTCGAACCAGTTCCAACACTTCGAGGGGTTGGCCGCGGCCGGCTGTGCCGGATAGGCGACGAGGCAGCCGTGCTCCTCGGCGAGCGCATTCATGCGGGTACCGGCGGCGAAGTCATCGGGCGACTGGGTGCAGCCGTGCAACATGACGACCAGAGGAAGCCGCTGGCCGGCGCGCCCGCTCGGCAGGTACAGCTTGTAAGAGCGCGTGCCGGCCTGATTGGTGAACGACGCCGTCACGAAGGCGGCGCCGTCGGGCAGGGGCGCGGGACCGGGCGTCGGGGAAGGTCCCGTCCAGGGCTCGCCGTCGGCCGGGACGACTCGGGCGGCAAGGCGGCGCAGGGTTTCGCCCAGGCCCATTCTGATGGCGCCCGGCGCCCGCCCCTGCCAAGCGGACGGCAACGACGCGAAGGCGCCGGACGCCTGGTCTGCGCGGGGCTCGGATTGCGGCGGACCCGCAAGGGCCTTTGCATCCGTTGCCCCGACCGTGACGGGCTGCAGGTCGACGACCGGCAAGTCCTCGCCGTGGGCCGGGCCGGATGAGGGGTCCGGCCCCTCGTCCCGGAGCAGGCGCTGAAGGAGCGTGGTTGCGTCGGCGAGCCGGCCGGCGCGGGTGAGACGCATCGCCTCGATCATATCGGGCGGCATGTGGTCGTGCATCTGAGGTGGTCCCTTGTGTGCGGAAACAGGCCGAGCGTCCGCCTCTCGAGGCAAAGCCCGATCGGTCTCCTTGTGATGTCCAGGGGTTGGTCCGGCGGCCGGAGCGGCGCGCCGGGGTCTCACTTCATGCGGTCTGCCAGCGCGGCCTTGACCGCGGGACTGGCGTGCAGTGCCCCGAGCACGATCACCGAGGCGATGGTGGCGCGGGCGAGTTCGGGGGTGACGTCTTTGCCGATGCTGGCGAGTCCAAGGACTCGGATGTCGAGCATCCGGCCGGCGGCCTGGGCCGCTTCCAGATCTTCGCGGCCGTAGTGCCGAAGGCCGAGGTCGACGCTGGTGCGCGCCACGGACCGCCGGACCACGTCGGCGTGCCGCTCGATCTGGTTGCGGATCGCCGTCCGGATGAAGTCAGTGCGGTTCGAGTAGAAACCCTCCTGTACCATCAGGTCGATGTGGCCAAGATCGACGTAGCCGAGGTTGATGGTGATTTTCTCACTGTCGGGGATCTTGGGTCGCAACTCATGCACGGTTCCGGCCATCTGACATCCATCCTGCTACCATCTGCTTGGATGGTATATGGAGTTCATCCGGCGCGCGTCAAGGCCCGCGCTCAGGACGGGCCCGGCCGGCGGGCGAGCCGATGCGCAAACGCGGCGCCCAGGCCCATCAGCGCCACTCCCATGGCGGCGAATACCGGGGGAAAGCCGATCCGGTCGACCGCGGTGCCGGCGAGCCAGACGCCCGCCGCCTGGCCGAGGAACAGCGCGTTGGCGAAGGTCGAGACCGCGAGCCCCCGCGCCTCGGGTGCCATCTGGGTGGCGTTGGTCTGGAGCGTCGCGTGCAGCATGTACATGCCGAGCCCGAGCGCGGTGATCGCGGGCGCCATCAGCGCCAGCGGGCCGAACGCGACCACCAGGAAGCCCAGCATCAGGATGGCGCCGCCGCCGAGCGCCAGGCCGTGCTCGCCGAGCCGCGCCATGAGCCGGCGCACGCTCAGCGCATAGATCCCGCCGCCGATGCCGAAGCAGCCGAGCAGCAGGCCTACGACCGCGTAGTCGACGCCGAACGCGTGGCGCAGGTAGGCGCCGACGAACGTGAAGGCGCCGTAGAACAGGAAGCCCTCGACGAACACGGTCGCGAGCACGACCCGCGCCCAGGCTCGCCCGAACAGGAGCGCGTAGCCGCGGACCAGCGCCGCCGGCCTGATCGAGCCGGTGAGCACGGGCGGCGGCACGCGCGGCGAGCGGGCCTCGATCTGCAGCAGCACGCCGACCAAAAGGAACAGGCCGCCGAGCAGCAGGAAGACCGCGCGCCAGCCGACCAGATCGCCGAGCACGCCGCCCATGACCTGGCCGCCGACCAGGCCCATGATCGTGCCGGTGAGGAAGCGCGCGAGCACCGCCTGGCGCTCCCGGTAGGGCACGTTGTCGCCGATGAAGGCCATCCCGAGCGGCACGATCGCGGCGGCGGT
>DATAOG010000072.1:0-3155 GCA_036265855.1 Geminicoccaceae bacterium
TCGAATCCGAGCTCTGGCCCAACCTGATCCTGGAGAGCCGTCGGCAGGGAATCGCGATGGCGCTGGTCAACGCTCGGATGTCGGCGCGATCGGCGCGGCGCTGGCGGCGCGCGCCTGGCGCGGCGGCCGCCCTGCTCCGGGGCTTCGAGCTCTGCCTGGCGCAGAGCGGCCAGGATCGCGACCGGCTGCAGGCGCTGGGCGCAGCCCCGGTCCGGGCGATCGGCAACCTGAAGGGCGCCGCGCCCGCCCTGCCCGCGGCGGCGGGCGCGCTCGCCGAATTGAGGGATGTGGTCGGGGCGCGGCCGGTCTGGCTCGCGGCGAGCACACATCCGGACGAGGAGCCGCTGCTGCTCGAGGTCCATCATCGTCTCGCGGCGCGCCTGCCGGGGCTGCTCACGATCGTGGCGCCGCGCCATCCCGAGCGCGGCATCGGGCTCGCCGACTGGCTGCGCCGGCAGGGCGTCGGCATTGCCCGGCGCGCGCTCGGGGAGCTGCCCGGCCCCGATTGTGCCCTCTATGTCGCCGACACGCTCGGCGAGCTCGGGCTTTTCTACCGGCTGGCGCCGGTCGCCTTCATCGGCAAGTCGCTGGTAGCGCCCGGCGGCGGCCAGAACCCGCTCGAGGCGGCGAGGCTCGGCTGCCCGGTGCTGTTCGGGCCGGCGATGGCGAACTTCGCCGAGCCGGCGGCGCGCCTGGTCCAGGCCGGCGGCGCCCGGCAGGTAGGCGGTGCGCTCGAGCTTGCGACCGCGGCCGAGCATCTGCTGCGCGACCCGGCGGCGCGCGCCGCGATGGCCGAGCGCGCCCGTGCCGCGGCCGCCGCCGAAGCGGGCGCGCTCGGCGCCGCGCTCGCGGCGCTCGCACCTCTGCTCGAGCGGTGCCTCGGTCCGGCCGATGCGAGCACCTGAGTTCTGGGCCGAGGACGGTCTGCCGGCGCGGTTCCTGGACCCGTTCGGGCGCCTGTTCGGCCTCGCCGGACGGGCCCGACGTCGTCTCGTCCGGGCGCGGCCGGCGCCGGTCCCGGCGATCTGCATCGGCAATCTGACCGTGGGCGGGGCGGGCAAGACCCCGACCGCGCTCGCGCTCGCGGAGCGCCTGCTGGCCTCGGGTCGCAGCCCGCATCTGTTGACCCGCGGCTACGGCGGGCGGACGCGCGGCCCCCTCCGGGTCGATCCGGAGCGCCACGACTGCACGCTGGTCGGCGACGAGGCGCTGCTGCTCGCGGCCGCGGCGCCGACCTGGGTGGCGCGCGACCGGCTCGCCGGCGCCCGCGCGGCGGCCGCGGCCGGCGCCGACTGCGTGCTGATGGACGACGGATTGCAGAACCCATACCTAGCCCCGGACCTGGCGTTCGTCGTCGTCGATGGCGACTACGGCTTCGGCAATTGCCGGCTGCTGCCGGCCGGGCCGCTGCGCGAGCGTCTTGAGGACGGGCTCGCCCGCACCGCCGCGGTGATCCGGATCGGCAGCGATCGCCGGGGCGTCGACCGCCTGCTGCCGGCCGGACTGCCGCGGCTCGAGGCCGAGCTCTGCCCGGCCCCGGGCGCGCCCCCGATCGCCGGCCGCCGTCTGCTGGCGTTCGCGGGCACGGGCCGGCCCGGCAAGCTGTTTGCGACGCTGAGCGCCGCCGGCGCCGAGCTGGTCGGCTGCGAGCCCTTTGCCGATCACCATCGCTATCGCCGCGCCGAGATCGAGCGGCTGTTGCGCCGGGCGGCGCGCGCCGGTGCGGACTGCATCACGACCGCCAAGGACGCCGTGCGCCTGCCGCCCGATCTGCGCGCGAGTGTCGCAGTCCTGCCGGTCGTGGTCCGTTGGCGACAGCCGGAGGCCCTGGACAGTCTGGTGGCGCCGGTCCTGGCCGGGCGGAGCGGACCCTACTGAAGCATTTGCTAATTTACCTCGCCCTAAATTATTCTTAACTTGCGTATTTACACCAGCGGCCGGAACCTTGGGAGCTGATGATCCGTTCTCGTTCGAGAACGAAGACCAGGGCGGATGGGGGAAACGACCGGGCCAGCTCTGCCGAGCGGCACGTTGGCTGACGCCGGCCCGGACCGAGAGGGCATGAGGATGGCATTCGCTGAAACGCCTGCCAACCTGAAGGTCGACCGCGAGTTCATCCGCGAATCGATGAACACCGCGCTGCTCTCGCGCGATCGTGAACTGATGCTCGCGCGGCTCTGGCGCGAGCGCGGCGACGAGGTCGCGCTTCACGAGCTCGTGATGGCCTACATGCGGCTGGTGATCAGCACCGCCTCCCGGTTCCGCAATTACGGACTGCCGATGGCCGATCTGGTGCAGGAGGGTGCGGCCGGATTGATGCAGGCGGCCGCACGGTTCGAGCCCGAGCGCGAGGTGCGCTTTTCGACCTATGCCGCGTGGTGGATCCGCTCGGCGATGCAGGACTATATTCTGCGCAACTGGTCGGTCGTGCGCACCGGCACGACCGCCGCCCAGAAGGCGCTGTTCTTCAACCTGCGCCGGCTGCGCGCCAAGATCGACGACGGCTCCGGCGGGCCGCTCGACGAGGCCGGCCGGGCGTTCATCGCCGCGGAGCTGTCGGTCAACGTCGGCGACGTCGAGGCCATGGAGATGCGGCTCTCGGGCGGCGACCAGTCGCTGAACGCGACGATCAGCCCGGTCGGCGAGGACGAGTGGCAGGATTTCCTCGCCGACGAGCGGCCGACGCCGGAAGAGACGGTGATGTTCGCCCGCGACAGCCGGACCCGCTCGATCTGGCTGGCGCAGGCGCTGGCCGAGCTGTCCGATCGCGAGCAGACGATCATCAAGGAGCGGCGGCTGCGGGACGAGGCGCGCACGCTCGAGGACCTCGGCCGCGACCTCGGGATCAGCAAGGAGCGGGTGCGCCAGATCGAGCACCGCGCGCTGGAGAAGCTGAAGAGCTCGCTGCAGCAGCGGAGCGTAGAGCCGCAGGGCGCCCTGCCGACCGCCTGAGCGGCCCTCGGGGCCGCGTTCGAAATCGGATCGGACGCGGGCCGGCGTCGAGCGCGCCGGTGATGCCCGGTCACGGTGAACCGGCAACCCTGATTGCAGGCGGCGGGCATGTGGGACTGCTGCTCGCCCTGGCGCTCGAGAGGGCGGGCCTGGCGGTCACGGTGATCGAGGCGGAGCCCCTTGCAAACGCGCGGCAGGCGCCG
>DATAOG010000073.1:0-2491 GCA_036265855.1 Geminicoccaceae bacterium
ATGCCGAGCGCGATGATGAAGCCCGAGAAGGTCGCCAGCATGATGTGCCCCGCGGTCATGTTGATCGCCAGGCGGAGCGAGAGGCTGATCGGTCGCATCGCATAGGACAACAGCTCGATCGGGATCAGGAGCGGCATGACGAAGATCGGGCACCCGCCGGGCGCGAACAGGCCGAAGAAGTGCCAGCCGTGGCGCAGGATGCCGATCACGGTCACGGCACAAATCACGAAGATCGCCATCGAGAACGTGACCACGATGTGACTGGTGTAGGTGAAGCCGCCTGGAATCAGCCCGAGCGTGTTGCCGAACAGGACGAACATGAAGAGCGTGAAGAAGAACGGGAAATAGCGGCGGCCCTCCTTGCCGATCGTGCTGCCGACCATATCGGCGATGAACTCGTAGCTCAGCTCGATCAGCGACTGCAGACGGCCGGGCACCATGCTGCCGTGGCGGACCCCGAGCATCACCAGGCCGTAGACCAGGAGCACCGCGATCGCCATCCAGAGTGACGAGTTGGTGAACGACAGGTCGACCCCGCCGACCGTGATCGGCAGGATGTGATGGATTCTGAACTGCGCGAGCGGACTTTCTTCCACCGGCCCCGTCGTCCTTTCGCCCGGCTCACCGGTCTCCCGTCCGGTCCTCCGGCGCCCCGCTGATCTTGCGCAGATACCGATAGGCGTTCAGCATCCCGGCAGCCGCGCCCAAGAAGAACAGCACCAGGAACAGGATCGGCCAGGTTCCCAGCCAGCGGTCGAGGCCGTAGCCGAGGAGGGCTCCGCCGATGACCCCGGCCACGAGCTCGATGCCGACCTGTAAGGCGGCGCCGCCGATCAGCGCCGGCGGGTTGCGTTTCCCCTGATGTTGATCCTCAGCCAGACCGGCGCTGGCCCGCAGCTGACGGATCCGCTCGTCGAACGCCTTAAGCTCCGGCGAGCCGTCCTCCCGCGCCATCGGTCCACCGCCCGGCTGGTCCCGAGCCGGCACGGCTCGCCCGCGCCGGCTCGAAGCGGCGCCACAATAGGTCGCTCGCCGCGTCTGTCAAGCTGGGGGCTGGCGGCAGAGACGGTCGGGCAGGGCCGAGAACCGACCCGGAGAGGGCCCGCGGCCGGGACCAGAGCACGACGGCCGCGGCCAGGGCCGCCGGGTGACCCGGATCGAAACGGGCCGGGCCACCTCGAGGCCGCTCTGATCGATCGGCGGGCTTATGCCCGCGCGCTGACGCCGCGACCGGCGATCTCGCGCTCGGCTTGGTGCCAGTGTGCGTGCGCGCGGCCGTGCGGCCGTCCTTCGCGCTCCCAGAGTTCGTAGGCGCGCTGCCGAATGCGCTGCTGGAGATCATCGTTCGGCCGCCCCGTGCCAGGCTTGCGCGGGGCGACACCGGCGGTCGTTTTGGTCGCGGCAGTCTTGGTCGTCCCCTTGGCATCCTTGGCCGAGGCGGGTTTCGGGTCGGCGGCGGCAGATTTCGTATGGTCCTGCGGGAGCATGCTCCACTCCTTCACGGGTGCGACAGTTCGCGATGGGCCAGCGCCGCGATCGATCATCGATTCGGGCGGTTCGGCGTTCCGTTCCCCTAACCGCTGGTTCCTAAGAATCCGTGAGCATGAGATCGGCTTCGAAGCCGCGGGTCAGGCGGTCGCCCGCAGCTCGATCGCGCTGGTCAGATCGACCGAGACCAGTTGTGAGATGCCTCGCTCGGCCATCGTCACTCCGTACAGGCGGTGCATCCGGGCCATCGTCAGCGGGTGGTGGGTGATGACCATGAAGCGCGTGCGGGTGCCTTCGGCGAGTTCCTCGAGCAGCGCCATCAGGCGATCGACGTTGGCATCGTCGAGCGGCGCATCGACCTCGTCGAGCACACAGAGCGGCGCCGGCCGGGTGAGGAACACCGCGAAGATCAGCGCGAGCGCGGTCAGCGCCTTCTCGCCGCCCGAGAGCAGCGATATCGACTGCAGCCTTTTCCCCGGCGGGCTCGCCGCCAACTCGACCCCGGCCGCGAGCGGATCTTCCAGATCGGTGAGCTCGAGCCTGGCCCGGCCACCGCCGAACAGACGCGCGAACAGCGCCTCGAAATGGCTTCCGACGTTGGTAAACGCAGCCCGCAGGCGCTCGCGGCCCTCGCGGTTCAGCGTCGAGATCGCCCGCCTCAACCGCTCGATGGCGCCGGTGAGCTCAGCCTGCTCGGTCTCCAGGGTCTCGATCCTGAGCGCCAGCTCCTGGGCCTCGTCAATTGCCCGCAGATTGACCGGCCCGAGGCGCTCGCGCGCCGCTGCCAGCCTCGCGAGCTCGGCTTCAAGCTCGGCGAGCTCGGCCGCTGCCGGCAGGGCCCCGGTGCCGGCGTCGGGCAGATCCCCGAGACGCGCCCGCACCGCGGCCTCGGCGGCGGCGGCTTCGACCGCGGCGACCTCGAGCCTTGCCTCGAGGCGGGCGGCGAATTCGCGCGCCTCGACGCGGGCGACTTCGGCGCGCTCGAGCGCGGCCTGGGCCTCGT
>DATAOG010000074.1:0-8365 GCA_036265855.1 Geminicoccaceae bacterium
ACCGCCCCGAGATCGCGATCATGATCGACGATCTGGGCCTGAACCGGCACAACACGGCGGCGCTCAACGCGCTCAAAGGGCCGTTGACGCTCGCGTTCCTGCCCTATGCCACCGATCTCGACGAGCAGACGCAGGCGGCGCGGGCGGCCGGGCACGAGCTGATGCTGCACGTGCCGATGGAGCCGATCGGCGCCGACTGGCCTGGCCCCGATGCCCTGCTCAGCTCGCTTTCGCCGAGCGAGTTCCTGTCGCGCCTGCGGAACCAGCTGCGCAGCTTCCGGGGCTTCGTCGGGGTCAACAATCACATGGGCTCGCTCTTGACCGCCGACCGCCCGAGGATGGACGAGGTCATGACCGAGCTGAAGGCGCGGGGGCTGCTGTTCGTCGATTCGCGCACGACCTCGAAGACGCTGGCCGCGATCGAGGCGCAGCGACTCGGCGTGCCGCACGCCGAGCGCGACGTGGTCCTCGACAACGAGGCGGATCTCGATGCGATCCGCGGCCAGCTCGCCGCCACCGAGCGGATCGCGCGCCGGCGCGGCGTCGCGATCGCGATCGGTCATCCGCACGATCTCACGATCGAGGCGCTGCGCGGCTGGCTGCCGACGCTCGAGGAGCGGGGCTTCGCGCTGGTGCCGATCAGCACCGTGGTGGCGCGCGAAAGCTGCACGCACGGCCTGCTGGTCGCCGACATCGCCTGCGGCCGCTACCTCTCGGCGCGCAACACGATCCAGTAAGCCACCAGCGGCGGCCCCCGCCGTCGCTACTGGCTCGAGCGCGCGAAGCTCACCGCCTCCTCGGCCGCGCGGATCAGGGCGCGCGCCTTGTTGCAGCTCTCCTGATACTCGGCCTCGGGATCGCTGTCGGCGACCACGCCGCCGCCCGCCTGCACGTACATCCTGCCGCCCTTCAGCAGCGCCGTGCGCAGCGCGATGCAGGTGTCCATGTTGCCGTCGGCGCTGAAATAGCCGACCGCGCCGGCATAGAAGCTCCGGCGCTCGGGCTCGAGCTCGTCGATGATCTCCATCGCCCGGACCTTGGGCGCGCCGCTCACGGTGCCGGCCGGAAAGCCGCCGATCAGCGCGTCGAGCGCGTCCTTGCCCGGCCGGATCCGGCCCTCGACGTTGGACACGATATGCATCACGTGGCTGTAGTACTCGACGACCATCTTCTCGGTGACCCGGACGCTGCCGATCTCGGCCACCCGGCCGACGTCGTTGCGACCGAGGTCGAGCAGCATCAGATGCTCGGCCAGTTCCTTGGGGTCGGACAGCATCTCGGCAGCGAGCGCCGCGTCCTCCGTGCGGGTCGCGCCGCGCCGGCGGGTGCCGGCGATCGGGCGGATGACCACGGTGTCGTCGCGCAGCCGGACCAGGATCTCCGGGCTCGAGCCGACCAGCGCGAAGTCGGCGAAATCGAGAAAGAACAGGAACGGCGACGGGTTGAGGCGGCGGAGCGCCCGGTAGAGCGCGAACGGCGGCAGGTCGAAGGGCAGCGTGAAGCGCTGTGAGGGCACCACCTGGAAGATGTCGCCGGCCCGGATGTACTCCTTGGCCTGCTCGACCATCGCGTGGTAGCGCTCCCGGGTGACGTTGGAGATCGGCTCCGGCAGCGCGCTGGCGCCCCGCCAGTCGCCGCGGTGCGGCAGGCCGCGGTCGAAATCCGCGACCACGTCGGCCAGCCGCTCGCGGGCGAGATCGTAGGCGGCCCGCGCGCCGAGCCCGGAGCTCGGCCAGACCGGGGTCACGATCACCACCCGGTCTTCGATGTTGTCGAAGATCGCCATCACGGTCGGCCGGACGAACACCGCATCCGGGATCCCGAGCCGGTCCGGATTGGCCGCCGGCAGCCGCTCCATCAGCCGGACCATGTCGTAGCCCATGAAGCCGAACAGCCCGGCCGCCATCGGCGGCAGCGCATCGGGCAGCGCGATCTGCGACTCGTCGATCAGCCTGCGCAGCTCGGCAAGCGCGCCGCCGGGCAAAGGCTCGAACGCGGCCGGATCATGCCGGGCCGCGCGGTTGATCTCGGCACGGTCGCCAAAGCAGCGCCAGATCAGGTCGGGCTTGAGCCCGATCGCCGAGTAGCGCCCGCGGACCGCGCCGCCTTCGACCGATTCGAAGAGAAAGCTGTACGGCCGGCCCTCGGCGAGCTTGAGCACCGCCGAGACCGGCGTCTCGAGGTCCGCGACCAGCGAGGTCCAGACCACCTGCGGCCGGCCGGCGTCGTAGCGGGCGGCGAACTCGGCCGGGTCGGGTCGGGGCGGCATCTGGGGCTCAGAACGACCCCGAGTCCGGCAGCCGCGGCGCGGGGCCGGCCGGCATCTGGCCTTCGGCGCCGATCAGGCGATTGATCGCGGCGCCGTTGATCTCGACCCGGTAATCGCGGCGCAGCTCGGCCTCGAACTGCGCGATCAGGTCGTTGCGCAGGCCGCCCTCGAGCTCGGTCCGGAGCCGCTTGATGCCGTCCGGATCGGCGGCCGGATCGGCGGCGATCACCTCGTCGGTCGCGACCACGGCAAAGCCGTCGCCCTGCTCGATCACGTGGTCCGCGACATGGCCCGGCGCGGTCGCGAACAGGGCCCGCACGATCGCCGGGTCGACTCCCTGCTCGGCGCCGCGCGCGTCCCGCTTGACCGGCTTGATCGGTGTCAACTCGAGCTTCTCGGCCGCGGCCACCGTCTCGAGCGTCGCCGCATCCTGCAGCCGCTTCAGCAGCTCCTGAGCCCGCTTTTGCGAGAGCTCGTGGCGCTGCTCCGCCTGCCAGGACTCGATCAGCTGCGGCCGCACCTCGTCGACCGGCTTGAGCCGCGGCGGCACGATCTCGTCGACCTTGAGCACGAAATAGCCGCCGGCCTCGGTCTCCTCGAGCAGGCTCTGCTCGCCGGCCGGAGTCTCGAAGGCGATCTTCAGGAACTCGGGTGCGGCCGGCAGCGCATCCGGTCGTTTGCCTGAGGCGTCCTTGCCGGTGGCGTCGATCGGCGGCAGCGATTTCGCTTGCAGTCCGATCGCGGCCGCGGATTCGGCGAGGCTCCGGCCGGCCGCGAGCTCGTCGTCGAGCCGGGTCGCGAGGTCCGGCAGCCGCTCCTTGGCCTCGTTGAGGGACAGCTCCTTGGCAACCTCGTCGTGGACCACCGTCAGCGGCACCACCGCCTCGGGCGTGATCGCGCCGACCTTGAACAGGTGCCAGCCGAACGGGCTCTGGATCGGTTGGCTCAGTCCGCCTTGCGGCAGCCCGAAGACCACCCCCGCGAACTCGGGCGGCAGGTCCGACTTGGCGATCTCGCCGAGGTCCGTGCTGCGCACGCCCTGACCGGCGAGCGCGGTCGCGACCTGATCGACGCTCTGGCCCTTGGCGAGCTCGTCTGCCGCCTTCTCGAGCGGCGCCCGATCGGGCGCGAGCAGCTGCGTCACCTTGCGCCGCTCCGGCGAGCGGTAGCGCTCGATGTGGCTCTCGTACTGGGCCTTGATCTGGTCTTCGCTGACCTGGACCTCGCCTGCCAGATCCTCGGGCCTGAGCGTGACGAAGGTCAGCCGGCGCAGCTGCGGGGTCGTGTACTTGTCCTTGTGATCGTCGTGGTAGGCGGTCAGCTGGTCTGCGGTCGGCTGCGGCACGTCGGCGATCGAGGCCGCCTTGATCGCGACGTAGCGGCCGCGCCGCTGCTCGTTGCGATGCCGGTAGATCGCATCGACCAGCGTCGTGGGGACCGCGACCGGGCCGGCGAGGCTGCCGGTCAGGCTGCTGCGCACGACGTCCTCGCGCAGGCCCGCGAGGTAGCCCTTCTCGGTCAGGCCGTTGGCGCGCAGCAGCTCCTCGAAGCGTTCGCGATCGAACTGGCCGCCGCTCTGGAACATCGGATCGGCGGTGACCATCTGCCGAAGCTGGTCGTCGGAGACCGTCAGGCCCATGTCGCGGGCGCGCAGATCGACCAGACGCCGCGCGATCAGGTCCTGGAGCGTCTGCTGCATCAGCCCGAGCCGGATCGCCTGCTGGCGATCGATGTTGCCGCCGACCCGGTGCTGCAGATTGTTGAGCGCGCGGTTGAAGCCGTCGGCGAGCTCGCTGGACGAGATCTCCGAGCCGCCGACGCTCGCGACCATCGGATTGTGGCCGCTGCGGAAGAAGACATCGCCAATGCCCCAGATCGCGAAGCTCACGACCAGCAGCAGGAGCATGACTTTGACGACCCAGGAACCCGCCTTCTGGCGGAGCACATTGAGCATGGTCGAGAAGAACTTCGTTGTCGCGGCCGCCGCCGGCGGCCGATCAAGGGCCGACCCAATGTAGGCAGCCGCCGAAGCGCCGGCAACCGGCGAATTGGTCAGCTTCGGTGTGCCGGGTAGTGTCTCGGTTTGAGATCCGGAGTTTATGTGGTCTATAGGGAGCTGCGTTTCGCGCGAGCCACCCGTCCCTCGGAGCACAACCATGCAAAGCACGGTGGACGCCCCCGATTGGTCGACGATCCCAGCGCCGCTCGACGACGGGGCTACCCGCCACCTCCCGGGTGCCCGGATGGCGTCGGTGCCCCTCCAGGCCACCAACGGCGACACGGTCGATCTGTCCGCGATCCGCGGCCGGGTCGTCGTTTACGCCTATCCTCGGACGGGAAGGCCCGGCGTCGAGAACCCTGATGGATGGGACATGATCCCGGGCGCGCGGGGTTGCACCCCCCAATCCTGCTCCTTCCGCGACCACTTCGCCGAGCTGAGGGCCCTCGGCGTCGACCACCTGTTCGGTCTCTCCGTCCAGGACCCCGACTACCAACGCGAGGCGGCGGCGCGACTGCACTTGCCGTTCGCTATCCTGTCGGATGAGCACCTCAAGCTGACGCGCGCGATGAATCTGCCGACTTTCGAGACGAGCGGAATGACGCTCTTGAAGCGCTTCACCCTGGTGATCGACGACGGCGGCGTGGAGCACGTTTTCTACCCGGTGTTCCCACCGGATCGGAGCGCGAGCGACGTGATCGAGTGGCTCAGGACGCGATCTCAGGCGGGAATTCCAGACTGAGACGCGACTGGATGCCGGCGGCGTTGGCATGCGCATGGCCGCTGTGCTAGACAGGCGCCGCGCCGCCCCGCCCACGCGAGCTGCTCCCGGTTGATTGACGCTCGATGCCTCTGACCACGCCGATCGTGATCGGCAACTGGAAGATGAATGGCCTGCGCGCCGACGGCCTGGCCCGGGCCCGCGCGTTGCGCGCGCGCGAGGTGGCCGGTCTCGGCGCGGGCACGCTCGGCATCTGTCCGCCGGCGACGTTGCTGGCCCCGATCGCGGCGGAGCTCGCCGGCAGCACGATCCTGCTCGGCGGCCAGGACTGCTCGGACCGGGCCCAAGGCGCCCATACCGGCGACCTCAGCGCCGCGATGCTCGCCGATGCCGGCTGCGAGCTCGTGATCGTCGGCCACTCCGAGCGCCGCCACGGCCACGGCGAGACCGATGCTCTGGTCCGGACCAAGGCCGCCGCAGCGCAGGCTGCGGGCCTGCTCCCGATCGTCTGCATCGGCGAGACGGAGGCCGAATGGTCCGCGGGCCGCACGCTCGAGGTGCTCGACGGTCAGCTCCGAGGCAGCCTGCCGCCAGCGGCTTCGCCGGCCAATCTGATCATCGCCTACGAGCCGGTCTGGGCGATCGGCACCGGCCGCACGCCGAGCCTGGGAGAGATCGCGGCCACCCATGCCCATCTGCGGGCGCGGCTCGCCGCGCTGGTCGCGGGCGGAGACCAGCTCCGGCTGCTCTACGGCGGCTCGGTCAAGGCCGGCAATGCGGACGAGATCATGGCGCTCGGCGAGGTCGACGGCGTCCTGGTCGGCGGCGCCAGCCTTGATGCCGACGAATTCCTCGCCATCTACAGCGCGGGGCAGGCGGCCGGTGCCTGATCGGGCGCATGCGGTCCGCGGCAGCGCTATAGCACAGCTTCCAATCGGTATGCTCGGCGTATGCAGACCATCATCTTGATCGTCCACGTCCTGATCGCGCTCGCCCTGGTCGGCGTGATCCTGCTGCAGCGCAGCGAGGGCGGCGCGCTCGGGATCGGCGGCGGCGGCTTCGGCGGCCTGATGAGCGGGCGTCAGTCGGCCAACCTGTTGACCCGGACCACGGCCGTGCTCGCCGCCTGCTTCATCGCCACGAGCATGCTGCTTGCGCTTATGGCGAGCCGCGGCTCGGTGCAGCGCTCGATCCTGGACCAGCCGGCGGCCACCCAGACGGCGCCGGCGCCGCCCGGCGCCCCGGCCAGCCCCGCGCCGGCCGCGCCGCCGGCACCCAAGCAGCCGAGCGCGCCGGTCGCCCAATGAGCTGGGAGATCCGCGCTCTCGGCTCTTGTCTCGCCGGCGCAGCTGGCCGATAGTCTCCAGCCCATGACGCGCTTCGTGTTCATTACCGGCGGCGTCGTGTCGTCCTTGGGTAAGGGGCTGGCCTCGGCCGCGATCGGGGCGCTGCTGCAGGCGCGCGGCTACTCGGTCCGGCTGCGCAAGCTCGACCCCTATCTGAACGTCGACCCCGGGACCATGAGTCCCTATCAGCACGGCGAGGTCTACGTCACCGACGACGGCGCCGAGACCGACCTCGACCTCGGCCACTACGAGCGCTTCACCGGCGTGCCGGCCCACGGCAACGACAGCGTGACCGCCGGCAAGATCTACTCGCGCGTGCTCGCGAGAGAGCGGCGCGGCGACTATCTCGGCGGCACCGTGCAGGTGGTGCCGCACGTCACCGACATGATCAAGGCCTGCATCCTCGAGGACATCGAGGATGCCGACTTCGTGCTCTGCGAGATCGGCGGCACGGTCGGCGACATCGAGGGGCTGCCGTTCCTCGAGGCGATCCGCCAGCTCGGGTTCGAGCTCGGCCGCGACCGCGTGGCCTACGTCCACCTGACGCTCGTGCCGTATCTCGCCTCGGCCGGCGAGCTCAAGACCAAGCCCACCCAACACTCGGTGCGCGAATTGCGCGGCATCGGCATCCAGCCGGACCTGTTGCTCTGCCGTGCCGAGCGCCCGATCCCGCCGGAGGCGAGGCGCAAGATCGCGCTGCAATGCAACGTCCAGCCGACAGGCGTGATTCCGGCGCTCGATGTCGCCAGCATCTACGAAGTGCCGATCCGCTATCACCAGGAGGGGCTGGACACGGAGCTGCTCCGGCACTTCCGCCTGCCGCACGAGCAGGGTCCGGACCTCGGCCGCTGGCTCGAGATCTGCGAACGGCTGCACAAGCCCGAGGGCGAGGTCACGATCGCGGTGGTCGGCAAGTACATGGGCCTGCCCGACGCGTACAAGTCGCTCGACGAGGCCTTGGCCCACGGCGGCATCGACAGCCGGGTCCGGGTCAACACCCGCTGGCTGGCGGCCGAGATCTTCGAATCGAGCGACGCCGCGCTGCATCTCCAGGACGTCAACGGCATCCTGGTGCCAGGCGGCTTCGGCGAGCGCGGCGCCGAGGGCAAGGTGGCCGCGGTGACCTATGCGCGCGAGCGGCACATCCCGTATTTCGGGATCTGCTTCGGCATGCAGATGGCGGTCGTCGAGGCGGCGCGCAATCTCGCCGGCATCGAGAGCGCCGGCTCGACCGAGATCGCGCCCACGGACGAGCCGGTGGTCGGGCTCTTGACCGAATGGGAGCGCGACGGCCGGCGCGAGACCCGGGGTCCGGGCGGCGATCTCGGCGGGACCATGCGGCTTGGCGCCTATCCCTGCATCCTGGAACCGGGCAGCCTTGCCCACAGGATCTATGGCGAGGGCGAGATCAGCGAGCGCCACCGCCACCGCTATGAGGTCAACATCAATTACGTGAATCGGCTGAGCGCCGGGGGCCTGCGCTTCTCCGGCATGTCGCCGGACGGCCGGCTGCCCGAGATCGTCGAGATGCCCGACCACCCCTGGTTCGTCGGCGTCCAGTTCCATCCCGAGCTCAAATCCAAGCCGTTCGCCCCGCACCCGCTGTTCGCCTCGTTCATCGAGGCGGCCGTCCACCAGTCGCGGCTGGTGTGAGGCGCCTCAAGGGCTGGCAGATGGCGACCCCGGTCACCGACCTCCGCCTTCGGTTGCGCAACGCCGGGGTTCCAGAAGAGCAGGCCGACGCCATCTCCGGCGTTTTCGAGGCCCTGAGCAACCAGATCAACGAGTTATCCATCCAGATACGTAACGTGATCGTCGGGCAGCGCATCCAGATGGGGCTCCTGCTGCTGGTCGCGGCCGCCATCCTCGCTCCGTATATCGCCGCCTGGGCAAAGTTGGGCGGGTGAGAGAACTCATGGGAGCCCGTCGGGTTCAGGTCGGCCCGCTGACGATCGCCAACGACCTGCCGTTCGTGCTGATCGCCGGGCCCTGTCAGATCGAGAGCCGGGCGCACGCGCTCGAGACCGCGG
>DATAOG010000075.1:0-7131 GCA_036265855.1 Geminicoccaceae bacterium
TCTGTTCGGGTTCCTAATCGCGCCGATTTCTGGCCCTGGCATCCGCTCGGACCGTTCCGACTCATGAGTGGGCCGGCGCTCACCTTGGGCCGCCCTGCCGATCAATGAATCGCTGAGGCAAAACGCCGCGGGCGCTGATCACCCCGGCTGCAAACCGTGGAGCAACTCACGCTCGGACCGTGTCACGGCATCCGGTTGACTCTTCGCAACTGCAATATTACTTGCGCAGTGCAGCATGACTGGGCTGGCCGGCGCCCGGACAGCCTCGGACTGCATGACCGGGTCGAAGACCCTTAGCACGAGCGAGGAAACCAATGGCTGCCGACAACGTTACGTCGATTCAGCAGGTGCAGGATCAGGTACGCGACGGCTACGCCGATCTGGCGGCGCTCTACAAGGGCAACATTGAGGCGATGATGGCCTCGAACCAGGCTCTCGTGGGTGGGTGGCAGACGGTGACCGCGGCCCTGCTGGCGTTTCTGCAGAGCCGCGCCAAGGAGGGACTCGCGACCGGGCAGCGTCTGGCCGAGTGCGGATCGCCGGGCCGCGCCGCCGAGATCCAACTCGATTTCGCGCGGGAGACCGTGCAGGCCTATGCCGATCAGCTCAACCAGTTGGGCAACACGGTGCGGCAGGTCCTGAACGACGCCTATCTGCCGTTCGCGCGGCGGGTCGAGGCGGGCAGGCGGAGCGCGGCCGACAGCGTCGCGGCCTGAGGCTGTCCCGCCCGGCCGGGTCGGGCCCGGCCCGACGTAGTCGGGTGGATCTGGCCGCTCCCGGCCCTGCTGCGGTGCAATAGCAACGGTCGCCCGCCCTCGGGCCGACGGGGCTCATCTAGGAGGACACTGCCATGGCCAGACCGAGCCAAGCCGGCAACCGACAGATCGCCCGGCCCACGAAGCACGCGCGATCGCGCGCGCGCCCGGGTCCTCGGCGCGCCAAGTCCGACCGGCCGGCCGAGGCTGCCAAGCCCGCCCGGGCGCTCAAGCGTCCGGCTGCGCAAGCCAAGGCCGGCGGGGCCGTCGCGGTGAGTGGAGCGGCCGACCGGTCGGGGCGGCCAGCGATCGGTCGGGGCGCGCCGGCGGCGCCCGGCCCAGGCGTGACTGCCTCGACGCCCCGGGCGCCGGCGGGACCGGGTCCGGCCGGCGCGCCGCGCGAAGCGAAGGCTCCCGCCGCGTCGGAGGTCACCGAGCGCGCGTCGACCGCCGGGCCCTCCGCTCCGCGTGCGGCCGGAAACAGCGGCGCGCGCGCCGCCACTGGCGCCGCGCCCGGGACGGAGCGGGTGGCCGCGGACGGGAACGCGTCTTCGCGGGCTCGGGCCACCGGCCAAGCGCCGGATCTGAGCGCGATGCTCCGGGCGAGCCACAGTGTCATCGCGGGCTCGATCCGAGTGCGCAGCCAGCTAGTCGAGTTCAGTTGCCGCCAGGCGGAGCACGGCTTCGCGTTCGGCCGCGCGCTGCTCGCCGGCGGCTCGCTACCGACGGTTTGGGCGCTGCAGGCCCGCTACCTGGGCCGGGCGTTCGACGACGCGCTCGCGCACATGCTCGAGGTCAGCCGGCTGTCGACCGACGTGGTCCGCGCGGGCCTGGAATTGCTGCGCCCGCGCTGACGTCGGGGCCTCAGCCCCGAAGCCCCGGCGCGAGCTGTCCAGGGCTGCTTCCGAACTTGCTCGGGCGGCCGGCGATCGTAGCCCATATGCCGCGCCATCGAGGGCAATCCGCCGGCGCGACCGCGGGGTGCGCCGGAATGGGCTTTTCTTCGAACCGCGGAATCCTTTATCATGATCACCGGATCGAACTGGTGAGGACGCACGGTCGCGAGCATGACCAACCGAGCCCGTGATCCCGAAGGCGGTGCGATCGGACAGATCGTCACCAAGCCGCGCGACAAGACCCAGAAGCCGTCGATGTACAAGGTGTTGCTGCTCAATGACGACTATACACCGATGGAGTTCGTGGTTCATGTGCTCGAGCGGTTCTTCGGCAAGAGCCAGGAGGATGCGACCCGGATCATGCTCCATGTGCACAATCACGGCGTCGGCATCTGCGGCGTCTACACCTATGAGATCGCGGAGACCAAGGTGACTCAGGTGATGGACTTCGCCCGGCAGCACCAGCATCCGCTGCAGTGCACGATGGAGAAGGATTAGCGGACGGCGCGGATGCCCATGTTGTCGCGAAATCTGGAAAAGACCCTCCGTCGGGCCTTGGCGCTAGCCAACGCCCGTCAGCACGAATATGCGACGCTCGAGCATCTGCTGATGGCTCTCCTCGATGACGAGGATGCGGCCGCGGTGCTCAAGGCCTGCGCGGTCGAGATCGATCGCCTGCGCGCCAGCCTGAATGATTTCCTGGATCACGACCTCACGAGCCTCGCGGTCGAGGGCGTGGTCGACGCCAAGCCGACCGCGGGCTTCCAACGGGTGATCCAGCGGGCCGCGATCCACGTCCAGAGCTCCGGGCGCAGCGAGGTCACCGGCGCCAACGTGCTCGTCGCGCTGTTCTCCGAGCGCGAATCCCACGCCGTCTATTTCCTGCAAGAACAGAACATGTCGCGCCTGGATGCCGTGAACTACATCAGTCACGGCATTGCCAAACGGCCCGGCATGAGCGAGACCCGGCGGGTCCGCGGCGCCGAGGAGACCGAGGAGCGCCGCGGGAACCAGTCGACCGAGGCGCTCAACGCCTATTGCACGGACCTCAACGCCAAGGCCAAGCAGGGCAAGATCGACGTCCTGATCGGCCGCGATCTCGAGGTCGAGCGGACCATCCAGATCCTGTGCCGCCGCTCCAAGAACAATCCGCTGTTCGTCGGCGACCCGGGGGTCGGCAAGACCGCGATCGCCGAAGGCCTGGCGCTTCGGATCGTGCGCGGCGAGGTGCCGGAAGTGCTGCGCAAGGCGGTCATCTTCCAGCTCGACATGGGGGCGCTGCTCGCCGGCACCCGCTATCGCGGCGACTTCGAGGAGCGACTCAAGGGCGTGCTGACCGAGCTCGAGGCCGACGATCGCGCGATCCTGTTCATCGACGAGATCCACACCGTGGTCGGCGCCGGCGCCACCAGCGGCGGCTCGCTCGACGCCTCGAACCTGCTCAAGCCCGCGCTGGCCAGCGGCAGCCTGCGCTGCATCGGCTCGACCACCTACAAGGAGTACCGCAACTATTTCGAGAAGGACCGCGCGCTGGTCCGCCGCTTCCAGAAGATCGACATCCACGAGCCGACCCAGGACGAGACGTTCAAGATCCTGATGGGACTGAAGCCGTCCTTCGAGGACCACCACCAGGTCCGCTACACGGCGAACGCGATCAAGGCCGCAGTCGAGCTCTCGGCGCGCTACATCCACGACCGCAAGCTGCCGGACAAGGCGATCGACGTGATCGACGAGGTCGGCGCTGCCCAGATGCTGAAGCCCGAGGGCCAAAGGCGGAAGACGCTGGGCGTCAAGGACATCGAGGAGGTGGTCGCCAAGATGGCGCGGGTGCCGGTCAAGAACGTCAATGCCCGCGACAAGGAGGTGCTGCGCAACCTCGACGGCGATCTGAAGGCGGTGGTCTTCGGCCAGGACCGGGCGATCGAGGCGCTGGCCAGCGCGATCAAGCTCTCGCGCGCCGGGCTTCGCGATCCGCAGAAGCCGATCGGCTGCTATCTGTTCTCGGGCCCGACGGGAGTCGGCAAGACCGAGGTCGCGCGCCAGCTCGCCCGGATCATGGGCATCGAGCTCGTCCGCTTCGATATGTCCGAGTACATGGAGCGCCACGCGGTCTCGCGCCTGATCGGGGCGCCGCCTGGCTACGTCGGCTTTGATCAGGGCGGCCTGCTCACCGATGCGATCGATCAGCAGCCGCATGCGGTCCTGCTGCTCGACGAGATCGAGAAGGCGCACCCGGACGTCTTCAACATCCTTCTTCAGGTCATGGACTACGGCAAGCTCACCGACAACAACGGCAAGACGGTCGACTTCCGCAGCGTCATCCTGATCATGACCACCAACGCCGGCGCCTCGGACATGAGCAAGCCCACAATGGGCTTCGGCCGCGGCCAGCGCGAGGGCGAGGACACCGAGGCGATCAAGCGGATGTTCACGCCCGAGTTCCGCAACCGCCTCGATGCGACGATCGGCTTTGCCGGCCTGACGCCCGAGATCCTGGCGCACGTGGTCGACAAGTTCGTCTCCGAGCTCGCCGCGCAGCTCGCCGACCGCCGCGTGCACCTCGAGGTCGACGCGCTCGCCAAGGCCTGGCTAGGCGACAAGGGCTACGATCCGCTGTACGGCGCGCGGCCGCTCGCGCGCGTGATCCAGGAGCACATCAAGCGGCCGCTCGCGGACGAGCTGCTGTTCGGCACGCTCGCCAAGGGCGGCAAGGTCGTGGTCACGATCCGGGACGGCCAGCCGGCGTTCGACTGCACGCCGGCCAACACCCCGGCCCTGCTGCCGCCGCCCGGCGAGGGCAGCGAGCTCGCGGCGCTCGACGACGAGGACGACGAGGCCGACGATCAGGAATACCTGACCGAAGAGCCGGTGGCCTGACCTCCTAGGCTCTGGCTTCTCCGCACCGCGTCGGCGCCCTTCCGCCGAACGCCTCCTCTGATCTAAAAACGCGGCACACCTGACTGCGCTCGGCCGGTCGTTGGCAACTACGGGCGTGCCGCGGGGGCCAGCATGAAGCCGCCGCCAGACGCGTCGAGGAGCGCGCCGGAGATGAACGAGGCCTGCTCGGAGAGCAGCCAGAGGATTGGCCGCGCCATTTCCTCGGGTTCGGCGCAGCGGTTGATCGCGATCGTGGCGGCGATCCGGGCGCGCAGCTCCGGATCCTTCCGGATGCCGTCGGTCATGTCGGTGAGCGTCATCCCGGGCCGCAGCGCGTTGACCCGGATGCCCTCGCGCGCGACCTCCTTGGCGAACCCGACCGTGAACGTGTCGACCGCCGCCTTCGAAGCCGCGTAGGCGCTGCGCCCGGGCCGGCCGCCGATGGTCGCGGCCATCGAGGAGAGGTTGACGATGGCACCACCGGCAGCGCCTGACAGGGTCGACATCCGGCGCGCCGCCGCCCGGCAGCAGAGCATCGTGCCGATCACGTTGACCGCGAGCAGGCGCTCGAGTGCTTCCTGCTCGAGATCGGCGACCCGGGTCGGCGGCCCGCCATCGATGCCGGCGCTGTTGACGAGCGCGGTGATCCGGCCGAGCCGAGCCTCGACCAGATCGATCAGGTGCTCAACCTGGTCATGGCGGGCGACATCAGCCTGCACCGCGATCGCGCGGCCGCCCGCGGCTTCGATCCCGGCGACCAGCGCTTCGGCGGCGTCATGCCGGGTGCAGTAGTTGACTGCCACCGCGTAACCCTGCGAAGCCGCAAGGCGCGCCGTCGCGGCGCCGATCCCGCGCGCGCCGCCGGTCACCAGCAGAACGCCCGCCATGCTCCTCTCCCGAGCCCGAGTGGCGAAGTCATCTTGCGATGCGGCTGCCGGTCGTCAAGCCGGCCACGGCCGATCGCTTGACAGGCCAGCGCCGCGGCCGGACGCTGCAACCGGGCAGCGGGGAGCAGCGCGGATGGAGTTCGAGGACAGGCTGATTGTGATCACCGGCGGTGCCGGCGGGATCGCGCGCCCGACCTCCAGGCTGCTGCTGGCCGAGGGCGCACGGCTGCTGCTGATCGATCCCGATGCCGGCGGGCTGGACGCGGTCGCGGCCGAGCTCGACGCCGGCGACCGGGTGCGGACGGTCGCATCGTCGCTCGCGACGCCCGAGGCCTGCGCGGCCGCACTGGAAGGCCTGGAGCGGCCGATCTATGGGCTGATCCACCTGGCCGGCGTGTTCCGGCCCGACGCCCTGGACGCGGCCCACCGGCCGCTCTGGGATGCAACGATCGCGGCCAATCTCACCAACGCCTTCGACGTCGCCGCCGCCTGCCGGCCGCGGCTCGACCCGGACGTTACCACGCGCATGGTGTTCGTGAGCTCGCTCGCGTTCCGGCGCGGCTCGTTCGACCACATCGCCTATACCGCGGCCAAGGGCGGGATCGTCGGCCTGGTGCGGGCGCTCGCCCGCGGGCTGGCCCCGAAGGTGCTGGTCAACGGGCTGGCACCCGGGATCATCCTGACCGGCATGCCCGAGCACATCATCGAGGACCCATCCCGCCGCAAGCGCCTGCTCGCCGAGACCGCGCTCAAGCGCTTCGGCGAGCCCCGCGAGATCGCGACCGTGATCTGCTTTCTTTTGAGCGACGCCTCGAGCTTCATCACCGGCCAGGTGATCAACGTCGACGGCGGCGTGGTTAACTCCTGAGGTGCGAGGCTTCAGCGCCGGGGCGGGGCCGGGGACATCGTCATTGGACCGTCGAACGGTCGCTCTCGGTCTCGGTCGAGAGGTCGCCCTCGCCCGGCTTCTCGGCGGGCAGGCCGGCCATGGCGAGGCCGGCGCGGATGTGCTCGCGATCGCTCGTCTTCTGGAAGGGCAGCGTTGCCAGAAAGCGCTCGACGGTCATGTCGGGCCGTTCCTGGAGCACCTTGCCGACCTCGGTCGCGGCCTCGGCCAGGCGCCCGAGCTGGCCGTAGCTCGCGGCGAGATAGAGGCGGTGGTCCATGCGCGGCGCGCTCATCCGCCGGACCATGCTGACCGCATCGCTGTAGCGGCCCACGAGATAGAGGTTCAGAGCCAGATTGCCGAAGTAACGCTCCGGGTGGCGCGGGTTGAGGCGCATCGCCTTCTCGACGAACGCGATGCCATCGCCCGCCCGGCCCGCGAGCGGGAGCAGCGAGGCGCCGTAGTCCTGGAGCAGCTCCGGGTCGTTGGGATTTGAGCGACAATGCCGTCTCGTAGGCCGCAAGCGCCCGCTGCGGCTCGCCCCTGGCCTGATAGGCATCGCCCAGAACCCAGTGCGCATTGTATTCCTGCGGGTCGGCGGCGACCGCCTTCTGCGCCCACTCGAGCGCCTTCGCCGCCGACTGCGCCGGGTCGTCGCTCCACGACCACCAGAATTCCGCCATGTAGGTCCAGCCCACGTAGGCGTGGGCGAGCGCGAAGTGAGGATCGTTCGCGATCGCCTGGAGCGCGGCGGCGCGCGCCTGCAGGTTCGACTCTTTGGTGTATTGGTCGTAGTAGTCGATTGCCCGCAAAGCGAAATCATAGGCATC
>DATAOG010000076.1:0-2201 GCA_036265855.1 Geminicoccaceae bacterium
CCCCGAACGGCTGAGCCTGATTCTGCTGAGCGGCAGCTTCGAGCGGGTCCATTATGGCCTCGCGATGGCGAGCGCCGCTGCCGCGCTGGCGCGGCCGGTGACCCTGTTCGCGACACTGGGGGCAACCAGGGCGTTCCTCGCATCCGATCCGGACGGGCGACCCGGCTGGGCCGCGCTACCGCTGGGACCGGATTCCATCGGCCCCGACCTCGCCGACGGCTTCGCGCTCGACGCTCGCAACCGGGCGCGGGGCGTGGCCGGCTTCGAGGAGCTGCTGCAGGCCTGCATCGGCCTCGGGGTCGAGATCTTCGTCTGCGAGATGGGCCTGCGGGCGCAGGGATTTGATGCGGTCGGGCTACGCCCCGATCTGCCGATCCAGCGCGCCGGACTCGCGACCCTGCTCGCCCGCCCCGGCCAGCTGGTGATTCTCTGAGAGCCGATCCCGGCCACCAGATCTTCATACATTCGGCTTATGCACGACCACCTTGCGCGCAAGCCGCGGCTGAGCTAGGGGAAGTCCGCTTTTGCGAGACCGATCGAAGGAGGTGGCCGCAGGACCGTGTCGAGCTTAGCCCTGTCCGTTACGAGCGCTGGTGGTCGGAGGACGCATGTCGGACGTGATCCCGAATAGTTACCGTCCTACCGAGGACGAACCATACATGAACGACACGCAGCGGGAGTATTTCCGACGCAAGCTCTTAAACTGGCGCGAGGAGATCTTGCGTGGCTCGAACGAGACCTTGCGGCAGCTGAAGGAAGAGGACAACCGCGTGGCCGACATGAGCGACTGGGCATCGCACGAGACCGAGCGCAATTTCCAGCTGCGGGCGCGCGACCGCGAGCGCAAGCTCCTGTCTAAAATCGATGACGCGCTGCGCCGGATCGAAGACGGCACCTACGGCTATTGCGAGGAGACCCAGGAGCCGATTGGCCTGCGGCGCCTCGAGGCGCGGCCGATCGCAACCCTCAGCATCGAGGCGCAGGAACGCCACGAGCGGCGCGAGAAGGCCTATCGCGACGACTGAGACCGAGGGCGGACCTGCGATTCCACCCGGCGTGCGCTCACTTCGTTTGCCGCCGGTCACATCTCGCTGACGATCGCGCCCGTTCCTACCCGGCAGCGCCGGCGCTCAAGCGGCAGATTTTGCCGGCAGAAAAGCAGCGGGGGGCCGATCGAAACAGGAAAGAGCCAGGGTACGGGCGGCGTTCGCGCTTGGCACGCGGCTTGCTCCAGAGCGCTTCGCCATGCTCGCCCCATCCGCCCAGCCGCCATCGGCATCCGCCCCGGCCCGACCACAGCCCGCCGCGGGCGCGGACACAAGCCAGCCGGCAGCCGGCTTTGCGGTCCTGCTCGCCGGGCTGATGCCGCCGCCGGTGACCGCCGGCGCGCCGCCGTGCGCAGACTGCCGCGCCAACGTCGACGCCGCTGCCGAAATTGAACGAGCGAGCGGACCCACGGCCGGAAGCGAGCCGGCAACCGTCCCCGAATCGCCGCCGCTGCCGGGTGTCGTGCCCAGTTCATCAGCTGCCGGGGTTGGTCAGATCCGGACGACCGCGCCCGCCGTGGCTGGAACGCCGCCCGTGCCGGTCTCGACCGATGACAAAGCGGCTGCGGCCGCCGCCGTCCCGCTGCTCGGCGCCGGCCCGCACCAGCCCGAGGCCTCGCCCGACCCGGCTGCCGACGCAGGCGTCAAACCCACACCTGGTCAAGCGAGCGCTCCGCCAGGCATCAGCTTGCCAATGCCCGCCCCACCGGCGAGCGCGACGCCAGCGCCCGTCGGGCCAGCTAGCCTCCTGATCGCGGACCCCAGCCCGGCGCCGTTTGCGACCGATCTGGTCAACGTGCCCGGCCAGGCGCGACCCGCAGTCGGCCCGAGCGAGAAGCCGCCGGCTGCCGTTGCTGCCGGTCTACCCGCCCGGGAAGCAAGCGACGTTTCGATTGTCTCGCCACCGGATGCAGCTGCGGCGGTTCCGGCGGATGGGCTGCAGGTTGAAGCGGTAGCAAGCGGGCCTGTGCCGACCGATGCGCCCGATGCGCGGCCAGGAAACACAGCCGGGGCCCGATCCGGATCGGACGGGCCCGCGGCGTATCCTGCAACGACAGCCGAGCCTCAGCCGCGCGCGCCTTCCGTTCTGCCGACCGATCCGGCCACGCAGCTGCCGGTACTGCCGCCCAACCGGCCGGAGCAGGTCTCGAGTGC
>DATAOG010000077.1:0-3352 GCA_036265855.1 Geminicoccaceae bacterium
GGCACCGCGCCGATTCCAGTGACCCATCTGCCGTTCACGGTCGGCCGGGAGCCAGGCGAGCACGAAAGCGCTTCCATGATCCCGGTCGATCTGGCGATCCCCGAACCGGCGCCCTACCGCCTGTCGCGGGCGCATTTCAGCCTGGTCGCGCACGGTGGCGAGGTGCTGGTGCACGACCTGAACAGCATGCTCGGCACCCTCGTCAACGACCGCCCCCTCGGACGGGATTTTCCGGTCGCGAGCGCACCGCTCCAGAAAGGCGAGAACACGGTCGTGGCCGGCGGCAGGGGCTCACCGTTCACGTTCAAGCTGACCTGGTCGTGACCTCTGCGAGGTTATGGCCGCTCCGATCCTCGCCGGGCCTCAGCTGACCCGGCGGCTGTCGGGTGCGCCGCCGAACAGCGCGCGCATCCGGGCCAGGATCTGCTGGGAAAGGCGCTGAGTGTCCTGGCTCGCCGGCTCGCCGCTCTGATCGGGCCGGGTCTGGGCCTCGCGCAGGCGTCGCTCGGCGACCAGCCAGCTGAGCGCCCCCGCGAGGCCGGGGCGGGATTCGAGCAGCGGCTCGAGATGCTCGCGCGCGATCTCGAACGCGATCACCTCGGTCAGCGCCCGCGCGGTCGCCGAACGCCGGCCGCCGGTCAGGAGCGACATCTCGCCGAGCGGCTCGCCCGGCTGCCGCTTGGCGACCACGCGCGCCGAGCCGCCATCCTTGGGTGCGACCAGGATCTCCACCAGTCCCTCGGCGAGCACGAACATCGAGCCGCCGGGCTCGCCGACCCGGATCAGCGCTTGGCCCGCGGCGAAGCGCCGCTCGGCCATCTGTCCGGCCAGCGCCGTCAGCTCCGGACGTTCGAGCGTCTGCGCCAGTAGCTCGACCTTTCCCAGAAGCGCGACTCGGGCCTCGAGGGACTCCCAGCGTCGGCCGCGCTCCGGCATCCGGGCGTGAAACACGTCCTCCTTGGGATAGGCGGGCTCGATCCCGGCGGTCGCGAGGTGGTCGAGGACCGATTTCAGCACGTTGCTGCGCGCGGTCGCGGGCGGCACCTGGCCCATCCGGATGTAATAGCGGACGCGGTACTCGACCCCGCGCGCGCTGACCTCGCCGACCAGCACGCTCGGCGCCGGCTGGCCGACCGGGCCGCGCGGCCCGATCGAGGCCATGACCCCGCCGAGCAGCAGGCGGATGGCGCGGTCGGTCGGAAGCCCGAAATCCAGCGGCAGGCTGATCTCGAAGCGCGCGAGGCGGTCGGGCTTGGAGTAGTTGGTCGTCACGAACATGCTCATCAGGTTGTTCGGAATGACGACCGTCTTGGCGTCCTCGCGCTCGATCCGGGTGGTGCGCCAGTTGATGTCGACCACCCGGCCGCAGACCGGCTCCTTGAAGTCGCGGTGGTGGACCTCGATCCAGTCGTCGATCTGGTAGGAGCGGTCGAGGTTGATCGCGAGGCCGGTGAAGATGTCGAGGATGACGTTGCGCAACGCGAGGCCGATCACCAGCGCCATGACGCTGGAGGCGGCGAAGAAGCCGGTGAGCGGATAGCCGAAGACGCTGGCGAGAATCCCGCCGATCGCCGCCATGAAGACGATCAGCGTCAGCGCGTCGCGCATCAGCCGGGGCACCGCCCGGCCGAACCCGCTGCGGGTCAGCTGATCCCAGACCAGGCCGTCCACGAGCCGGCTCACGGCCCAGGCGCCGGCGAGCCAGAGCGCGGTCGGGATCGCGTAATCGAACAGCGCGCTCCGGCCGGCGGTGCCGGCGCCGGCGAGCGCGAGCCAGAGATCACGACCATGGAGTGCGAGCGCGGCCAGCGCGATGAACAGCAGGCAGGGTGCCCACAAGCTCCTGATCATCCGCGCGATCATCCGCCCGCACCGCCTCGAGTTGCTAGAGCCGGCACTCTAGTCGAGCCGGCCGCCCGCGACCAGCCATGGCCGGATGGAGCCCTGCGCCGGCGGGCTCCGCCAAACTTTGCCCGACCATTGAGAGGGCAGCCCCGCTCGTCTCCCGATGACCGGGCGAGCGGGCCGGTGCTTGCGCCGTGGTCAGCGGCTGGCCTTGAGGTTGCCTGCCTCGCGCCAGGCAGCGTCCCAGTCCTGGCCCAGGATGTCGGTGATCCTGCCGCCCTGCTCGAAGAACTTGTTCGGCACCTGGAAGATGCCGAGCACGAGACAGCCCTCCGGCGACCAGGCCTGATGCCGGCTGCCGGCCGGCCGCCAGACGAAGTCGCCGGCGTGGCAGCTGCCATCGTCGTCGGCGAGCACGCCCTCCAGCACGTAGCTCTGCTCGGTGAGCGGGTGCTCGTGGTCGGGCAGGCGCGCGCCCGGCGCCATCCTGATCAGCGCCGTGACCGAGCCGGTGGCCTTGTCGAAGAACAGGGTCTTGGTCGAGATCCCGGGAAACCGGCTCTCTTCCCAGGGCAGCGCGTCGACGTCGACGAAGCGGGACGCCGTCGACCCCAGGTTCCCGTGATTGCTGGCTTTCGGCGTGACGCCCGCCATCGCTTGCCTCCCTGCTTGCCGGCGCGAGTCTACGCCAGAACCCGGCGCGTCCGCCAAGCGGAAAATGCCGCTGAACATTCCCCGATCGCTTCGAGCAGCGCTGTCGGGGTCGCGCCTTTGACGGCCCGCGACTTGAGCAGAAGCTTGCGTGCCCTCAGCGTTTGGCGACCTCGATCCGCCATTCCGGGCCCGAGCCGATGCCATAAGTCTGGGCGAAGCTGCCCCAGTTGATCGCGAGCGCGACATTGTCGAGGCTGTTCGGGTAAAGCAGAGGATTGCCGATCGGCACGTCGCCGAAGATCGAGACGTAGGGCATCGTGCCGCTATAGACCTGCCGCTGGTCCCTGATGCGCACGTTGACGGGCGTGCCCTTGGTGATTTTGAGCTGCTCGAAGGTCGCGCGGTCGACGTTGGTCCAGACGTTGCCGTGCTGGACGTCCAGGATCGGAATGTTGCCGCGCACCACGGTGCCGGCGAATTCCGGCTTCTGGTAGGCGATCCTGACCACCTCGGGCGGCAGCTCGGGGCCGATGCCGGCAAAGCTCGCCTGGCCGGAGGCGAGGTCGGCACCGTGGAGGAGTAGACGTCGCGACCGTAGAAGGTCGCCGAGCGCTCCGAGCCCGGCCGGCGGAACCTTTTCTCGTCGATCTCGCGCACCGCTTCGATGCCGAGCTGGTCCGCGACCAGCGTCAGCGTGCCGTTGTCGGGGCTGACGAAGTAGTGCCCGGACCTGGTCTTCAGCACGACCGACCTGCGCCCGGTGCCGACGCCCGGGTCGATCACCGCCACGAACACTGTACCCGGCGGCCAGTACGGCGCGGTCTGGGCGAGCCTGTACGCGCCCTCCCAGATG
>DATAOG010000078.1:0-2250 GCA_036265855.1 Geminicoccaceae bacterium
GGCTGCGGCCCGCTGGCTGGCGGGGCACGAGATCAGGAACGTCTTTTTTCCCCCGACCGCGCTCCGGCTGCTCCGCCAGGCAGGCGTGGCGCCGCTGCCGCAGGGCGCCCGGCTGCGCTCGCTGGCGTCCGGCGGCGAGAAGCTCGGCGATGACGTGATCGACTGGGGACACGAGGCGTTCGGTCTCACGATCAACGAGTTCTACGGCCAGACCGAGGCCAATCTGGTGGTCGGCAACAGCGCTCGGATCCTGCCGCTTCGGTCGGGCAGCATGGGGCGGCCGGTGCCTGGCCACGAGGTGAGCGTGCTCGATCAGGGTGGCCGGCCTGCGCCGTCCGGGGTCAGCGGCGTGATCGCGATCCGGCGGCCGGACCCCGTCATGTTTCTCGGCTACTGGAATGACCCGCAGGCGACCGCCGCCAAGTTCCTGGGCGACTGGCTCCTGACCGGCGATCTCGGGCGTCAGGACGAGGCCGGCTATATCACCTATCTCGGCCGCGAGGACGACCTGATCAGCAGCGCGGGCTATCGGATCGGCCCGTCCGAGGTCGAGGACTGCCTGGCGAAGCATCCGGCGGTCGCGCTCTCGGCCGTGATCGGCGTCCCCGACCCGATCCGGGGCGAGGCGATCAAGGCGTTCATCGTGCCCAAGCCCGGCCATGCGCCCGGCCCGGAGCTCGAGCGCTCGATCCAGAGCTTCGTGCGCGAGCGCCTCGCGGCCCACGAATACCCGCGCCAGATCGCGTTTCTCGACGAGCTGCCGCTGACCGCCACCGGCAAGGTCCGGCGCCGCGATCTGCGCGAGCGGGAGCGCCGGACGCGGCCTCAGGCCTCGGATTGAGCGGCACAAGCGGGCCTGGACAGGTATGCCCGGCGCGCTCATAGTAGCGGCCGTTCGCGTCGCCGGCGGCTGGCCGGCAGCTTTAGTGCTTCGGTTGCAGGCCATGTACCAGGAACGGACCCGCTCGATTCAGATCTCGGTCGAGCCGTTCTACCTCGACGACCAGTCGGCCCCCGAGCAGAGCCGGTTCGTGTTCGGCTACCGCATTCAGATCGATAACCAGGGTGGCGAGGTGGTCCAGCTGATCAGCCGCCACTGGCGGATCACCGACGCGCTCGGCCGGACCATGGAAGTGCGGGGCGCCGGCGTGGTCGGCCAGCAGCCGGTGCTGCAGCCGGGCGAGCGGTTCGAGTACACCAGCGGCACACCGCTCTCGACGCCGAGCGGGATCATGGTTGGCAGCTACGAGATGGTGACCACCGCGGGCGAGCATTTCGAGGTCCAGATCCCGGCGTTCTCGCTCGACGCGCCGGGGGCGTTGACGCCGCCCAACTGACGTCCTGCCCTCAGGCCGCAACCGGCCGGCGCCCGCGATCGAGCCAGCTTGGCCGGTCGATCGACTTCAACTGATCGTATCTCAGCAACTCTCTTGGAATGTAGGGCCAGTTGACCGTACGGTACTCGGCGGCCGAGCCGGCCGAAGCGGACTGGTTGCACTTCCGGCGGATTCTGTTAATGAGGTATATTAATACTCAGGGAGGCTAACGAGGTGCCAGACGCCCCAGATCCATCAAAGATTGCGGAGCTGACCGCCGAAATCGTGTCGGCGTACGTCTCCAACAATCCGGTGTCGGTCGCCGAGATGCCGAGCGTGATCAGCTCGGTGGCCGAGCGCCTCGGGGCGCTCGCGACCGGGGAGCCCGAAACGCCCGCGCCCAAGCCGGAGCCCGCAGTCGCGATCCGCCGCTCGGTGAGCAAGGACCAGATCACCTGCCTGGTCTGCGGCGGCAAGCACAAGGTGCTGAAGCGGCACCTCGCCGTCGCGCATCAGCTGACGCCGGCGGAGTACCGGGAGCTGTTCGGTCTCAAGCGGGACTATCCGATGGCCGCCCCGAGCTACGTCCAGGAGCGGGCGGAGATCGCCAAACGGATCGGTCTGGGTCGGCCGCGCAAGGGCGGCACCGGCCGCCGAACCAAGGCGGCCAAGGGCGCGAGCAGCTAGCGCCGCGGCTGGCCGGCGGCCGACCAGCCACCTCAACCCGCGGCTCCGCAGTCCCTGAACCAATCGGATGCCCGCGCGTTTGATCTTCCCGCTGAGGCGGGGCATGCCCGCACGTCTCGGCCTGCCGCCAGCCGGAGGACTCACGTGATCGTTCGCAATTCTCGTCGCCGACCGGCACCCGCCGGCTGCGCCGCCAGAACCGCTTGAGCATGCCGCGGGCCCGCAGCCCGGTCTGGCCCGGGCGGCC
>DATAOG010000079.1:0-2551 GCA_036265855.1 Geminicoccaceae bacterium
CACCTTCGACCTCGGCTATCCATCCGCGATCGCGGTCCTGTGGTTCGCCATGATCCTGGTCTTCGTCGCGCTGATGACGCGCCTCTTGCGCCAGCGCGACCGGCTGGAGTTCTGATGCCGCGGCGCAGCACGCTCTGGCTGGCCCATCTGCGGCGGACGCCGCTCCTGCTCTTTCTCGTCTTCTACACGATTGCGACCGGTGGCCCGTTCTTGTGGGTCGCGGCGATGTCGCTGCGCACGACGCCCGAGATTTTCGCCAACCCGTATGCCCTGCCGGCGACGCTCCATTTCGAGAAATTCGCAGACGCCTGGATCAACTCGAACTACGGCACCTACTTCTGGAACAGCCTGATCGCCGTCGTCAGCGCCGTGGCGCTGCTCACCATAATCGGCGCGCTCGCGGCGCATTGTCTCGCGCGCTATCGCTTCCGCGGCAGCCGCGCCGTCCGCTTCATCATCCTCTCCGGCATGGTGCTGCCGCCGCAGCTCCTGATCCTGTCGCTGTTCCAGATCATGGTCGATTTCGGGCTCTACAATACCTTGCCGGGCCTCATTCTGGTCTACGTCGCCACCCAGCTGGCGATGACGGTTTACATCCTCGAAGGCTTCTTCGTGCAGATCCCGCAGGATCTGTTCGACGCGGCGCGGATGGACGGCTACTCGGATCTAGAGATCTTCTGGCGGATCACGCTGCCGGTCGGGCTGCCGGCGGTGGTCACCACGGTGATCCTGAACGGCATCATTCTCTGGAACGAGTTCCTCTACGCGGTCGTGCTGCTGACCGAGGACAACCGGCGCACCCTGCCGCTCGGCATCATGCACTTCATGGGCGGCCATCAGCTCGATGTCGGCATGATCGCGACCGGCCTGATGATCGCGATCGCGCCGATCATCCTGCTCTATGCGCTGTTCTCCGAAGCGCTGGTCAGGGGCATGACGGCGGGCGCGGTGCGGTAGCTCCCGAGCAAGGCCCGATGGCGGTCATCGCGATCGACCGGCTGAGCAAGCGCTACGGCGCGGCCGCCGAGCTCGCGGTCAAGGAGGTGAGCCTGACCGTTGCGGACGGCGAATTCATGGTCCTGCTGGGCCCGTCGGGCTGCGGCAAGTCCTCGGTGCTCAGGATGATCGCCGGGCTCGAGCCGATCACGTCCGGCACCGTCTCGGTCGACGGCCAGATCATCAACCACGTGCCGGCCAAGGACCGCGACATCGCCATGGTGTTCCAGTCCTACGCGCTCTACCCGCACATGGACGTCGAGTCGAACCTGGCGTTCGGTCTCAGACGGCGCGGCGTCGCGCGGGACGAGATCGATCGCCGGGTCCGCGAGGCCGCGGACAAGCTCGGGCTCACGCCGTTTCTTCGGCGCAAGCCGCACGCGCTCTCGGGCGGTCAGCGCCAGCGGGTCGCGCTCGGTCGGGCCATCGTCCGCGACCCTAAGGTCTTCCTGTTCGACGAGCCGCTTTCGAACCTCGATGCCGCGCTCCGCGTGACCACGCGCAACGAGCTGATCCGGCAGCAGAAGGAGCTCGGCACGACCGCCATCTACGTCACCCACGACCAGATCGAGGCGATGACGATGGGCGATCGGATCTGCATCATGAACCAGGGCGGGCTCGTTCAGATCGGCAGCCCGCTCGAGGTCTATCGCCGGCCGGCCGACACCTTCGTCGCCCGCTTCCTCGGCAGCCCGCCCATGAACCTGTTGGCCGCGCGGCTCGAGCCGGCGGACGGCTCGCTGCGGCTCCGGCTGGGCGAGATCAGCCTGCCGCTGCCGGAAGCGCTATTGGCGCCGCTCGGGGGCCGCGCCGGTCAGACGATCACGGCGGGCGTGCGTCCCGAGGACCTCTACGAGGCGCCGCCGCCCGGCCTGCAGGGCAGGACGGCCACCCTGCCGGTGCGGGTCGATGCGGTCGAGCCGCTCGGCGCCGAGACGCTGCTGGTGCTGAGCTTCGAAGGCGAGGAGCTGATCGCGCGGATCGGTCGCGACACGGCGCTCCGTGCGGGCGATAACGTCGCAATCCTGCTCGATATGGGCGCGATCCACCTGTTCGATCCCACCACCGGCGCGGCGCTCACCGGCGCGCGCTGATATCTGGAGGGCAGCCTGATGGTCGAGCGGCAATCGCTGAGAGTGGCTCTCGCGGGGGCCGGCATGATCAGCTGGCACCACCTCGTTGCCTGGCGGAGTCTGGCGCCGGCGGCCAAGGTGGTCGCGGTCTACGATCCGAACGACGAGCGCGCCCGAAGCCGCGCCGCCGAGTTCGGGATCGATGCGGTCTTCACCAACGGCACCGCGATGCTCGATGAGGCGGGGATCGGCGCCCTCGACATCGCAGCGCCCCGGCAGGAGCACGCCGCCTGGGTCGAGGCCGCGGCCGCGCGTGGCATCGACGTCCTGTGCCAGAAACCACTGACGCCGACGCTTGCCGAGGGCGAGGAGCTGCTCCGTCGGTTGGGGGGCCGCGTCCGCCTCATGGTGCACGAGAACTGGCGCTTTCGCCCGTGGTACCGGACGCTCGGCCGCTGGATCGCAGACGGCGAGCTCGGCGA
>DATAOG010000080.1:0-8925 GCA_036265855.1 Geminicoccaceae bacterium
ATGCCGAGCGCATTGTAGATCACCGTCAGGATCGCCATCGAGACGACGATCATCACGATCGAGGTCACGACCGCCGAGGTGGTCGCCTGGCCGACCGCGGCCGAGCTGCGCCCGCACTGGATGCCGCGCAGGCAGCCGGCGACCGCGACCAGGACGCCATAGACCGCGGCCTTGAACAGCCCGCCGCCGAAGTCGATCAAGTGCACGCCCTCCTGGGTCGCCTGGAAATAGGTGACCGGCGGCAGGTCGAGGAACATGACGCCAACGAAGGCGCCGCCCAGGATGCCCAGCAGATCGGCGTACAGGCAGAGCAACGGCGTCATCAGGACCAGCGCCAGCATCCGCGGCAGGACCAGGAACTCCATCGGGTCGAAGCCGAAGGTCGTGAGCGCGTCGATCTCCTCGTTGACCTGCATCGTGCCGAGCTGGGCGGCGAACGCGGCGCCGGTGCGGCCGGCGAGGATAATGCCGACCATCATCGCCGCCATGTCGCGCGCCATGCCGATCCCGACCAGTGGCGCGACATAGATCTGGGCGCCGAACTGCAGCAGCTGGACCGAGCCGAGGAAAGCCAGGATCACGCCGACCAGGAAGCTGATCAGGCTCACGATTGGCAGGGCCTGGGCGCCGACCTCCTGCAGCGTCAGCACGAGGTCCGAGCGGTTAAAGCGCGCCCGGCCGGCGACCAGGCGGGCAAAGGCGATGCTCGCCTCGCCGAGAAAGGTGATCATGGCCCGGACTTCCGCGGCCAGCCCCAGCGTCTCCTGGCCGACCCGCCAGAAGAACCCGGTCGGCGCTTTCGGCTCGGCCCGGCTGGTCGGCGGCACCGCGGTCGCGAGACGCAACAGCCGGCGGGCGCCCTCCGGCAGCCCACCCGGGTCGAGCCTGAGGCCGCGCTCGCGGCAGAACCGGTCGAGCTGCCAAAGAAACACCATCAGTCCGGTGTCCCAGCGCTTCAGCTCGGCGGCATCGAACCGGATCTCGGAGGTCGCTTTCAGGTCGCGCGCGACGCTCTCCGCCGATGGCAGCGGGCGCCCGAGCTGCCAGGCGCCCGCAAGGTGGAGCGTGCTCGCAGGCCCGGTCTCGTCGATCCGGCAGCTGGGCTCGAGCGCCGGCTCCGGCTGTGTCACTCGGGCGTTCCCCTGGCCTCAGTTCTTGCGGCACGATACAGCCGGTGCTTATCGCGCGCACCTGGGTATTTTGTCCCGGGCAGCGCCGCGGCCGGGCCGCAGCCTCGTCGACTGGCGGCGCCCGACGCGATCACATAACCAGGGGTCATCGAAACCAGAGCCGGCGGGCATTTCACAAGCTTGCTCTTCGAGAGCTACGGTGATCCTGTTCCGGAGCGGCCGCTGCCCAGGCCGAGCCCGGGGCCAACGAGCGTACGGTCCGGATCGGTGGAGGAACAGACATGCCCGCCCCCCTGCCCGCTGTCCTGCTGGATGCCGAATGGCTCGAGGCCGATGGTCTGGGAGGCTTTGCCTCCGGCACCGTGGGTGGCGCCCGGACCCGGCGCTACCATGCGCTGCTGCTGAGCGCGACCACGCCGCCGACCGGCCGGGTCGTGCTGGTCAACGGGCTCGAGGTCTGGCTCGAGACCGCGGGTGGCACTTTCGCGCTGAGCTCGCAGCGCTATACGCCGGACGTGGTCTGGCCGGATGGCCGGGCCCGGATCACTGGCTTCCGCGCCGATCCCTGGCCGCAGTGGACCTTCAAGACCGAGGACGGGGTCGAGGTCAGTCAGGAGGCCGTCGCCTGCCACGGCCGGAGCGACGTGATCCTGCGCTGGCGCCTGCTGTCGCGGCCGGGCTCGGCGCGGCTATCGGTTCGCCCGCTTCTTTCCGGCCGGGACTACCACTTGCTGCACCACGAGAACCCGGGCTTCAATTTCGGCGCCGAGGTCACCGGCGCCCGCGTGCTCTGGCGGCCCTATCCCGGTATCCCGGCGATCTCGGCGGTGGCGGCCGACGGCAGCTACCGGCAGGAGCCGGTCTGGTTCCGCAATTTCCAGTACGATGCCGAGCGCGAGCGCGGCCTCGATTTCGTCGAGGATCTGGGCTCGCCCGGCGTCTTCACCTGGACGCTGAACGGCCGGGACGCGACCTTGATGCTCTCGGCCGGCGAGGCCGACCCCGAGGTCGACGCCGGCTGCCTGCTGGACCTGGAGGCCAGGCGCCGCAAGCGCTTCAGTTCGCCGCTCGAGCGCGCAGCCGACGCCTACGTGGTGCAGCGCGGCCACGGCAAGACAATCGTCGCCGGCTACCCGTGGTTCACTGACTGGGGCCGCGATACGTTCATTACGCTGCGCGGCTTCATGGGCCTGCCCGACGGACTGGCGCTCGCGGAGGACATCCTGCTTGCCTGGGCCGAGACCGTATCCGAGGGCATGGTGCCGAACCGCTTCCCGGATTCCGGCGAGCAGCCGGAGTTCAACGCGGTCGACGCCTCGCTCTGGTATGTGGTCGCGGTCCACGAGTTTCTGCAGGCGGCGCGCGCGAGCGTCCGCTCGTCGACCACGGCAGCACTCCGTCAGGCGGTTGCCAAGATCGTCGCCGGCTACCGCGCCGGCACCCGTTACCGGATCAAGATGGACGACGACGGGCTGCTCGCGGCCGGGGTGCCCGGCGTGCAGCTGACCTGGATGGACGCCAAGGTCGGCGACTGGGTGGTGACGCCCCGGATCGGCAAGCCGGTCGAGGTCCAGGCGCTCTGGCTGAACGCGCTCAGGATCGCGGGTGCTGCTGAGCCCGAGTGGCGCGAGCTCTACCGGCACGCGCTCGCGTCGTTCCAGCTGCGCTTCTGGAACGAGGCCCGCGGCTGCCTGTTCGACGTGGTCGACGTCGATCACGAGCCGGGCCGGAACGACCCGACGATCCGGCCGAACCAGATCCTCGCGGTCGGCGGCCTGCCCTACCAGGTCCTGATCGAGCCTTACGCGACCCGGGTCGTGGAAACCGTGGAGCGCCAACTGCTGACGCCGCTCGGCCTGCGCTCGCTGGCCCCCTCCGAGCCCGGCTACCGGCCGCACTACGGCGGCGGCGTGTTCGAGCGCGATTCCGGCTATCATCAGGGCACGGTCTGGCCCTGGCTGATGGGACCGTTCGTCGAGGCCTGGCTCCGGGTCCGCGGCGACGGCGCGGACCCGAAACGCGAGGCCGATAGCCGCTATCTCGCCGGCTTGCGGGCCTATCTCGAGGTCGCGGGGCTCGGTCACATCTGTGAGGTCGCCGACGCCGAGCCGCCGTACCGGCCGGGCGGCTGCCCGTTCCAGGCCTGGTCGCTCGGCGAGTACCTGCGCGTGCGCCGGCTGCTCGCCGAGCCGCAGAAGATCGTGCCGGCCGCCTGCGTCGCCTGATCCCGAAGGAGGCTCCAGCCATGATGCTCAAGGAATCGCCCCCGGTCGCCGGAGCCGAACCGCCGGCCGCGCGCATCCCGTCGGCCATGCCCGCGGAGCGGGCGCGGCTCGCTCAGGACGCCAACGGCGAGGTGCGCTGGAAGCGCTGGGGCCCCTACCTCAGCGAGCGTCAGTGGGGGACGGTGCGCGAGGACTACAGCGCCTACGGCAACGCCTGGGACTACTTCTCGCACGATCAGGCGCGCTCGCGCGCCTACCGCTGGGGCGAGGACGGGCTCGCCGGCATCAGCGATCAGAAGCAGCGGCTCTGCCTGGCGCTGGCGCTCTGGAACGGCAGGGACCCGATCCTGAAGGAACGGCTGTTCGGGCTGACCAACGGCGAGGGCAACCACAGCGAGGACGTCAAGGAGCTTTACTACTATCTCGATGCCACGCCGACTCACAGTTACCTGAAGTACCTGTACAAGTATCCGCAGGCCGAGTTTCCTTACAACTGGCTGGTCGAGGAAAACCGGCGGCGCGGCAGGGATCAGCCGGAGTTCGAGCTGCTCGACACCCGAGTGTTCGACGACGACCGCTACTTCGACGTGTTCGTCGAGTACGCGAAGGCGAGCCCGGAGGACATCCTGATGCGGGTAGGCGTGCATAATCGTGGCGCCGAAGCGGCGACCGTGCACGTGCTGCCGCAGCTCTGGTTCCGCAACATCTGGTCCTGGCGCGAGCACGCCAGCCGGCCCGCGCTCTACGCTGACAACGGCAACCGGATCGGCATCCAGAGCAAGCTGTTTGCGGACACCTACCTCTACACCGATGGCGCGCCCGAACTCCTGTTCTGCGACAACGAGAGCAACCTGAAGCGGCTGTTCGGCGTCGAGGCCGGCCCCGGCTACTTCAAGGACGCCTTTCACGACTATCTGATCAATAAGCGGCGGGACGCGGTCAATCCCGGCCGCCGCGGCACCAAGGCGGCCGCACACTACCGGCTCGACATTCCGGCGCACAGCGAGGCGACGATCCGCCTGCGCCTGGCGCAGGGCATGCAGATCCACCCGTTCGAGGACTTCGACGAGGTGTTCGCGCAGCGGATCGCCGAGGCGGACGAGTTCTACGGCGAGATCCAGGCCGAGCTTGAGGATCCGGACGCGCGGATCGTTCAACGCCAGGCGTTCGCCGGCATGATCTGGAGCAAGCAGTTCTTCTTCTACGACGTGCCGCGCTGGCTCAACGGCGACCCGACCCAGCCGCCGCCGCCCGAGAACCGCAAACACGGCCGCAACAGCGATTGGCGCCACCTGAACAACTACGACATCATCTCGATGCCGGACAAATGGGAGTATCCCTGGTACGCCGCCTGGGATCTCGCCTTCCACTGCATTCCGCTGGCGCTGATCGACGCCGAGTTCGCCAAGCAGCAGCTCGTGATGCTGACCCGCGAGTGGTACATGCACCCGAACGGGCAGCTGCCGGCCTACGAGTGGGCGTTCGGCGACGTCAACCCGCCGGTGCACGCCTGGTCGGCCTGGCGGGTGTTCCAGATCGATCGCAGGCAGCGCGGCGACGAGGTGGGGGACATCGCCTTTCTCGAGCGGGTCTTCCATAAGCTGATGCTGAACTTCACCTGGTGGGTGAACCGGAAGGACGCGCAAGGCCGCAACGTCTTCCAGGGCGGTTTTCTCGGACTCGACAACATCGGCGTGTTCGATCGCTCGGCGCCCTTGCCGACCGGCGGCTTCATCAATCAGTCCGACGGCACCGCCTGGATGGCGATGTACTGCCTGAACCTGATGCGGATCGCGCTCGAGCTCGCCCAGCACAACCACACCTACGAGGACATAGCGACCAAGTTCTTGGAGCACTTCCTCTACATCGCCGAGGCGATGACCAATCTCGGCGGCGAGGGCATCGGGCTCTGGGACGAGGCCGACCAGTTCTTCTATGACGAGCTCAACCTGACCGACGGCACGATCATCCCCCTGCGGGTGCGCTCGATGGTCGGCCTGATCCCGCTGTTCGCGGTCGAAACGCTGGAAGCGGATCACCTGGACCGGCTGCCGGAGTTCAAGGCGCGGCTCGAGTGGTTCCTGAACTATCGCCAGGACCTCGCCGCGCTGGTGTCGCGCTGGCACGAGCCCGGCGCCGGCGACCGGCGGCTGTTGTCGCTCTTGCGCGGCCACCGCATGAAGCAGCTCTTGAAGCGCATGCTCGACGAGACCGAGTTCCTCTCGGACTACGGCGTGCGCGCGCTGTCCAAGGTCCACGAGCGCCAGCCCTACGTGTTCGACTATGGCGGCCAGCGGTTCGAGGTCCGCTATCAGCCGGCCGAGTCCGACAGCGGCCTGTTCGGCGGCAACTCAAACTGGCGCGGGCCGATCTGGTTCCCGGTCAACTATCTGCTGGTCGAGTCGTTGCAGAAGTTCCATCACTACTATGGCGACGAGTTCAAGATCGAGTGCCCGACCGGCTCCGGCACTTTCGTCACGATCGAGCAGGTCGCCGAGGAATTGAGCCGGCGGCTGACCCGGATCTTCCTGAAAGATGCCGAGGGCCGGCGGCCGGTATTCGGCGAGCAGGGAAAGCTGCAGAACGATCAGCACTTCCGGGACCATCTGCAGTTCTTTGAATACTTCCACGGCGACAACGGCCGCGGGGTCGGCGCCTCGCACCAGACCGGCTGGACCGGCGTGATCGCGAAGCTCCTGCAGCCGCGCCGTCGCGAGGCCGAACAACCGCAAGCCAGGGACGCTTAAAGATGCGCAAGATGATGGAGCACGACGAGCTGCCGCCGGTGGTCATGCCGAGCTGCGAGATCCGCAGGACGCTTGCCGGCCAGAAGGCGCTGGTCACCGGCGCCAACTCCGGGATCGGTAGGGGCGTGGCGCTGGCGCTCGGCAAGGCCGGCGCCGCCGTGGTGGTCAACTACGTTGCCGCTCCCGAGCAGGCCGAGGAGGTCGTGGCCGAAATCCGCCACGAGGGCGGCCAGGCGTTCGCGTATAAGGCCGACGTCAGCCAGGAGGACCAGGTCCAGGCGATGTTCGCCAAGATGATCACCGAGTTCGAAACGATCGACATCCTGGTCAACAATGCCGGCCTGCAACGCGATGCCCGTCTCGAGGAGATGACGCTCGCACAGTGGAACCTCGTGATCGGGGTCAACCTCACCGGCCAGTTTCTCTGCGCGCGCGAGGCGGTCAGGGAGTTCAAGCGCCGCGGCGTGCGTCCGGAAATCTCCTGCGCCGCCGGCAAGATCATCTGCATCAGCTCGGTCCACGAGGTCATTCCCTGGGCCGGCCACATCAACTACGCGGCCTCCAAGGGCGGGATCCAGATGATGATGAAGTCGATCGCCCAGGAGGTCGCGCCGCACCGGATCCGGGTCAACAGCGTCTGCCCGGGCGCGATCCGGACGCCGATCAACACCGCCGCCTGGAACACGCCCGAGGCCTACGCCGAGCTGATGAAGCTCGTGCCCTACAAGCGGATCGGCGAGGTCGAGGACATCGGCCGGGTGACCGCCTGGCTCGCCTCCGACGAGGCCGACTACATCACCGGCGCCAGCATCTTCGTCGACGGCGGCATGACGCTCTACCCGGGCTTCGAGGCCGGAGGCTGAGCGATGAGCCAGGCGCTTCCGGCGGCCGACGGCGCGATGGCGGGCATGACCCGCCGCGCGCAGACCGGGCCGGCGCAGAGCGCCGCCGACGGGCTCCGCCGCCACTGGCCTGAGTACCTGATGGAGGCCTTCGGGCTCGGCGCCTTCATGGTCTCGGCGGGGCTGTTCTCGACCTTGCTCTGGTATCCCGGCTCGCCGGTCGCGGCGGCGGTGCCCGACGGCATGCTGCGGCGGGCGCTGATGGGGCTCGCGATGGGGCTGACCGCGATCCTCATCATCTATTCGCCCTGGGGCCAGCGCTCAGGCGCGCACATCAACCCGGCGGTGACGCTGACCTTCTGGCGGCTTGGCAAGGTCGCGACCTGGGATGCGATCTTCTACGTGACCGCCCAGTTCTTTGGCGGCCTGCTCGGGGTCCTGCTGGTGCTGGCGGTGCTCGGGCTCGCGTTCGCGAACCCGCCGGTCAGCTATGTCGCGACCGTGCCGGGGGCCAATGGCATCTGGGTGGCGCTGCTGGCCGAGATCCTGATCTCGTTCGGCCTGATGTCGATGGTGCTGTTCGCGACCAATACGCCGGGGCTGATGCGGCTCACGGGCGTGTTCGCGGGCTGCCTGGTCGCGCTCTTCATCACGCTCGAGGCGCCGCTCTCGGGCATGAGCATGAACCCGGCGCGGACCTTCGCCTCGGCGCTGCCCGGGCATCTCTGGACGGGCTTTTGGATCTATTTCGTCGGGCCGCCGCTCGGCATGCTGCTCGCGATCCCGGTCTATCGGGCGCTCCGGCGCACGCCCGACGTGATCTGCGCCAAGCTCAACCACCACACCGCCCATCGCTGCATCTTCCACTGCGGCTACGGCGCGCACGCCGGCCGCTGAACGGGAGCCACTCCGATGTCGATCCAACGCTACGACGTGATCATCGTCGGCTCGGGGGCAGGCGGGGCCGCCGCCGGCTACAAGCTCGCGCGGGCCGGCCTGAACGTCTTGATGCTCGAGAAGGGCCGGCACCTGCCGAAGGATGGCAGCACGCTCGATACCAAGCAGGTGTTCAAGGAGGGCAAGTTCAAGAACCACGAGGAGTGGTCCGACGGACATGGCGGTCATCTGATGCCCGACGAGCACTACAACGTCGGCGGCAAGACCAAATGGTATGGCGCCGCGCTGCTCCGCTTCTCGGCGCGCGAGTTCGAGGCCGACCCGGAACACATGTGTCTCGCCTGGCCGTTCGGGCTCGACGAGATCGAGCCTTACTACGACGAGGCCGAGCGCCTGATGCACGTCAACCGTTTCGACAACGAGCCGGAGCTGCAGCGGCTGATCGACCGGATCACGCATGACGGCTCAGGCTGGCGCTCGCAGCCGCTGCCGCTCGGCCTCAAGCCCGAGATCCTGCAGGACGAGGAGGAGGCCAAGCACTTCGACGGCTACGCCTCGGTCGCCGGCTACAAGGCGGACGCCGAGCGCAACCTGATCGACGCCGTGACCCCGCTGCCGAATTTTTCCCTGTTGACCAGGAAGAAGGTGATCGCACTCCTGCATGCGCCGAGTTCACCCGAGGTGATCGAGGGCGTGATCTGCCGGGATGGCAGCTACTACCAGGCCGACAAGGTGATCCTCGCGGCCGGCGCCATGACCTCGCCGCGCATCCTCCAGGATCATCTCGCGGTCTCGGGGCTCGGCGCGACCTTGTCCTGCGCATCGACGGTCGGCGCCAACTTTAAGCTGCACCTGAACAGTGCCTTGGTCGCGTTCTCGCCGTTCACCCACCACGACGTCCTGCGCAAGACCGCGATCTTCTTCAACGACGAGCATCCGCACACGACGGTCCAGTGTCTGGGCTGGCTGGATGGCGAGATCCTGGCGACGCAGCTGCCTGGCGCGGTGCCGAAGTTCGTCACCAACGCGATCGGCGCCCGTGCGTTCGGCTTCTTCGTCACGACCGAGGACGGTTCGCACCCCG
>DATAOG010000081.1:0-4769 GCA_036265855.1 Geminicoccaceae bacterium
CGATATCATGGTGCCCGGCGCGGTCGGCTTCGCCGAGGGCTTGAAAACCCGCTTGTTCGGGGCGGCGCCCGGCCACTTTCAGAACGACATCTAGGACTCTGAGCCTCGACCGCCGGAGTGACGCCTACCTCCGCCGCTTAGATCCCTGCCAATCCCGCCAGGTGGCGCGGACACCGTAGGCCAAACGGAGCCACGACAGCCTGTGATATTTGCCGTCGAGCAGCGTGCTCGATCCGAGCGCCGAGAGCGTGTGGAGGCCGTGAGGATAGGGCCCCCCCGGATCCGGCCGCAGCACGGCTACCGTCTCCTCGAGGAATTCCTCCTGATCGAGCCGGATGATCCGATTGATGGAAATCGCGCCGCCGTACGTCGTCGAACAGTCCTGGGCCGGGCGATGCAGCCCGCCTGGCACCTCGAAAGGCGGTCCAGCGGGACGGGCCGAGCGCAGATCGCATTTGACCGGGTTGAGCGGGTGCGGCGACCATGGGCCCAGCAGCGCAGGAGCATGGAACAGGAACAGCTTCGCCTCGTCCTGATCCGCATGATTGCCCGCGAACATCCACCAGCGCCCGTCGTGCTCGAACACGGTCGGATCGACGCCGGCAAAGCCTTCGAGCAGCACCTGGTCGGCGACCCAGCGGGTAGGGAAGGGATCGCCGCGGAAGAGCTGGACCCGACCGGCCCCGCTCATCTCCGGTAGGCAGTACGTCCGGCCGCCGACCTGCACGAGCTGCGGATAGGAGAGATGGACCGGCAGGCGCAGCGCCTCGAACGACTCGATTTCCCGACCGGTCTCGTCCATCTCGAAGGCGACCAGGTAACCGTGGTGATCGCGAAAGTCGTAGGCCTCCGCGAGCACGATTCTGCGTCCCCGCTCGACGCGACCGAACGGGTCCGCGAGGAAGCCGCCTCTGCGCGCCGGCAGCCAGCGCACCGCCGCCGGCTCGAAATTCTCGAGCACGGTCTCGATCGGCCTCTCGAGAACACCGATGTTCCAGTGCTCCTCGGTAGCTTCCAGGAGCAGCCGCCGCACCAGGTTGCGCGCCCGCGCCGCGGGCAGCGTCAGGTAAGTCAGTCGGCTCGGCCGGGTCGCTGTCAGGCAGGCTTCGGGCGGCGGTCCGAGGCGCAAGCCCATCCCCGAGAGCAGGCGGCGCAGATGACGGGCGGGGCGATCCGCGATCGCGGCTTCCAGCCGGGCGCGCGTGGCCGCGAGCGAATGGGCGATGGTCTTGCACGTGATGGCCTCGAGCGACGCTACCCGGCCGCGGTCCGGGCCGAATTGCAGCAGGTGGGCGAACGCTGCGCGCTGTCCTCGCCGGAACTCGCGCACGGCGACCGACAGGCAACCGCCGTCGACATCGTAGCGGAAGGCCCAGAGCCCGAAGCTGGCGAGATGCGCCAGATCCCAGTTCGGCGGCCGCGAGCCGAGGTCGAGCACGACGTCGAGGGCGAGCTTTGCAAGCTCGCCCAATTCCGATTCGGCCAGCATCGGTGTGGCCCCGAGCGCGGCCGGCAAGCTCAGGCTGACCGTCACCGCCGCGACAACCAGCGCGCCCGGGACAGCGAGGGCCAGTTCCAGGCACGAACGCTGCCACTCGGTCAAAGGGAGAGGGTCGAGCCGAAGCGCGATGCGCAGTTCGGTCCGCGGGCCCGAGCGCAGCCGATCGGCGCTCCTTTGCCCCTCAAAACAGCCGCTCATCGTGGCGGCATGAATCAATCCAACCTCACTCGAATCAATCCAACCTCACTCGAATCCATCCAGCCTCACTCGGCGAGGCCGCTCCGCTGCTGCTCGCGCTCTTGGCAACCCGAGGCTAGCCGGCGAGAGCCGGCAAACCGTAAGCTTACCAGAGCGATCGGGATCAGGCCAGACCTGCAGCCCGACGAACCGTCCCGCGCCATCGAAGATCCGGCCGGAGGAGCCCGAGCGTGCGCCGCGCCGGGCCGGCCCACCCGCGGCGCACGCTCGGGCCCTATTCCGAATACGTCGTGCGCTGCTGCGGGCACCCGCCTTCGCCCGCCGGCTGGCGCATGCTGCCGGCAGCCTCCGGGTCGATGATGCTACCGGTCGATCGAGGCGGTGCGCGGGCCTGCGCACAACCGCCCACCATTTCACCACCCGGACCGGCTTACGGTACCGCGTCAAATTGCTCGTGGCGGCGCCTTGATCGGGAGTTCACCCGGAGGATCGGCCGCAAGGAGAGCCCACGGCACCGCCGAACCGGCTCAGTTCAGGATCAGGACCTCGACCCGGCGGTTGGCGCTTCGCCCTTCCGGCGTCGCGTTGGAGGCGATCGGGCGCGCTTCGCCCAGCCCCTCGGTCGACAGCCGGCTCGGCGCCAGCGCGAAATTGTCGACCAGGTACTGCTTGACCGACTCGGCCCGGCGCTCCGACAGCAGCTGGTTCTCTGCCGCGTCGCCGTCGGCATCGGTGTGACCGATGATCACGACCTGCCGGTTGCCGTACATCTTGATCAGTTCCCCGACCTTGACGAGCGTGCCGCGGGCGCCTGACTGCAACCGATCGCTGCCTGCGGCGAACAGGAGCTCGCCGGGCACGGTCGTGATCAGCCCGCGTTCGTCCATGCTGCTATGCAGGTCGGCGAGCAGGCTCCGCACCTGCAGCCGCTTTTCCGGAGCCAGGTTGGCAAGCGAGAAAACTGCAGGTCGGCCACCCAGAATGCCCCGCTGATCCAGGTGCTCCTCCTCGCCGCCGGCGCCGGTCACGTTCGCCGTCTTGAGCTGCTGCAAGTCGGCCTCCGCGGTGCCCGGTTCGGGCCGCTCGCTGGGGACGGGCACCGCCGTGACGGTCTCGACCGGGGCCGCGACCGCGCGCGCCTGGCGTTTCGCCTGCTGGCCCGCCGAGCGCGTTGCCGGCGCCGCGGTCTCGGGCGAGCCAGCGTCCGGCCCGATCGATGCCGCTGCCTGGTTCAGATCCTTGATCCGACTCACGAGCGTGATCAAACTCTGACGGGCGTCATCGGCGGCCGTGGCTGCCGCCTCGCGCAGCTTGCCGACCTCGCTCTCGAGCTGAGCCCTCGCCTGCTCGCTCCTGCCGAGCTGCGCGTTCGCGTCGGTCAGGCGACCGCGCAGCTGGTCGCGCTCGCCCTCGGCGGCCGCGGACCGCTGTGCCAGCTGCGCCCGGTCCTGTCCAGCCGCTTCGAGCTGCTTCTTGGCCGTCGCCAGCTCGGCCTGGGCCTTGTCCAGATCGGCGCCGACGCGCGCCTTGTCCTGCTGGGCGCGCTGCAGGCTGTCCCGCAGCTCCTGCAACCGTGCTTCCGCCCCCGTCCGCGCACTGTCGGCCGCCGCGATCCGACCTTCGCTGGACTGGATCTCTTCGCGCAGGCGAGCCGTTTCCGCGCTTGCCTGCTCGGCGCTGCCCTGGAGCTCCTGGACCCGGCCCTGCAGCTTGGCCAGCTCGGCCGCCCGTGCCTCGCCCGCCTGCTTTGTCTTCTCCAGCTCGGCCCGTTCGGCCCGCGCCGCGTCGATCTCGGCCCGCAGCTGCTGATTCTCCTCCCGGAGCGCTGTGAGCTTCTGCTGTCCGGCCGCGGCGACTGCCTCGGCGGCCTTGGACAGCTCGTCGATGCGCTGCCGCGCCGCCGCCAGCGAGTCCTGCAGCTCGAGCAGCCAGTCCGGCTTGTCCTCACCGGCGGCGGGTGGCGGCGTTCCCGCAGGCACCTCGGCCTTTTCCTCGGGAACGGGCTGCTGCTCGGCCAGGGTCGGCCCGAGCAGCTGCGCCCCGAGCGCAGGAATGGAAAGCCCGGCCAGCCCGACGGTCGTCCCGATCCCGACCAGCATGGCCAGCGACGGTGCCAACCAGGGCTTGGCAAATTGACAGGCGCGAGAGTCGTTATGAGCCATTTCAGCCTCCCCGACGCCAGGTACCGCAGCGCACGAGCGGCTCCGATAAGCCGGAGCCTAAACCCTTCAACTTTCCCGTCAAGCTCGATCCGCTCCTAGTTTAACTTCAACGCTTCGGAGCTCACTCGCGACCGCACGACGTAGAATGTATTTGACAACAGTCGAGAGAACTTGGTGCGCGATTTCGTTCTGCGCTAGGATGCTGTGCCCGGCGATCGACGAGGCGGCAGCCGCTGCCCGCCGACCGGGCGGAAAGGAGCGGCGCCCTGTTTGGGGCCCGCCGCTGCCATCGGGATCAACGGTGCCCTCGAGGAGGGAGTCTTACCGTGGCCCCGCGCTCGCGACGTGGACCAGAAGCTGCGCCAGCCGCTTGCCGACAGCCGAACCGGTCTCTCCCCGGATCGGGGTCGAGCACGGCGCTGCCACGACAGGGAGGTAAGGTCCCATGCGAAAAAGTGCATTGTGGCTGACGACCGCGGTGGTTTGCGTCCTGGGGCAAGCCGCCTGCACGACGTCTGAGAACGCGCAGACGCAGTCCGAACGGATGAAGATGGCAGGCGTCGAGAGCGATTGGCCGGTCTATGGCGGCGATCTGTCGAACACGCGCTATTCGGCCAGCGATCAGATCAACGCCGGCAACGTCCAGACCCTGCATCTCAAGTGGCTGTTCCAGACCGGCGTCATCGGCTCGTTCGAGACGACCCCGGTCGTCGAGGACGGCGTGATGTACATCACGACGCCCTACAACCACCTGTTCGCGATCGACGCCCGCACCGGGGAGCAGCTCTGGAGCTACGAGCACAAGCTTAGCACCACCACGCTCTGCTGCGGGCCGAACAACCGCGGCGTCGCGCTCGCCGGTGACAAGGTCTACATGGCGACGCTCGATGCCGCCCTGGTCGCGCTCA
>DATAOG010000082.1:0-2849 GCA_036265855.1 Geminicoccaceae bacterium
TCCGCAGCATCGAATAGCTGGTCCCGCCTCCGACATCGGTCGCCAGACCGATCCGGACCGGACGCGCCGGGTCGCGGAGCGCCTTCAGGTCGAATAGGCCGGACCCCAGGAACAGGTTCGAAGTCGGGCAGAACGCGGCGACCGAGCGGCTCGCCGAGAGACGCGCGCGCTCGTCCGCGCTCAGATGAATGCAGTGGCCGAAAATCGAGCTTGGGCCGAGCAGACCGAAACGGTCGTAGATCTCGGTATAGCTGCCGGCCCAGGGAAACAGACCGAGGACGGTTGCAATCTCTTCCGGATTTTCGGAGAGGTGGGTCTGCACGTAGCAGTCCGGATAGGCGCGGAGCAGCGCGCCCGCGGCTGCGAGCTGGGCGTCGCTCGAGGTCAGGGCGAAACGGGGCGAGATCGCGTAGAGCTGTCGGCCCTGGCCATGCCAGCGCCTGATCAGGGCCTCGCTCTCGGCGTAGCCGCGCTCGGGCGTGTCGAGCAGGCCCGCGGGGGCGCCGCGGTCCATCATGACCTTGCCGGCGACCATCCGCGTGCCGCGGCGCTCGGTTTCGGTGAAGAAGGTCTCGATCAACTGCGGATGTACCGAGCCGTAAACGACCGCGGTGGTCGTGCCGTTGCGGGCCAGTTCGTCCAGGAAAAAGCTCGCGATCTGGGCGCCGTGGGCGACATCGGCGAAGCGCTGCTCCTCGACGAAGGTGTAGTTCTGCAGCCAGTCGAGGAGCTGCGCGCCAAAGCTCGCGATCACCTGGGTCTGAGGCAGGTGGATGTGGGTATCGATCAGGCCGGGCAGGATCAGGCAGTCCGGCCAGGCGTCGACCGGCGTGGCGGCGGGCAGCGTCGGCAGCAGCTCGTGCGCCTCGCCGGCGGCCTTGATCCGGCCGGCCTCGACGATCAGCAGGCCGTCCTCGACATAGCGATGGCTCGCCGCCGCGCCGACCTCGGCCGGGTCGCCCTTGAAGCTCAGGAGCTGTCCGCGCAGCGCGCGCTGCGGGGTGCCCGCCACGGCATCACTCCATCGGCGCGCCGGCGTCGTACCAGGCGCCGAGCAGCGCCCGTTCGGCGGGCTCGATGTCGGTGACGTTGCCGGGCGGCATCGCGTGGGTGAGGACTGCCTGCAGGTAAATCGGGCCGGCGTGCTGGCGGATACGCTCGGGCGTATCGAGCATCACTCCCTTGGGCGGCGCCGCCATGCCTTCCCAGAGCGGCGCCTCGGCGTGGCACATGCTGCAGCGCGACAGCACCACGTTTTGGATCTCCGCGGTGTCGAGCTGCGCTGGCGCCGCGCCCGCGCTCTCACCGGGGGCTGCACCCGGCGGAGGCGCGGCCGAGAGCCAGACGATCAGGAGCATCCCGACGGCCGCAACCGCCCATGTCCACCAGGGATTCGGCCGGCCGGCGTGGCGCTCGTTGTAGAAATGCCGGATCAGCGCGCCGACCACCAGGACCAGCGCCAGGATCAGCCAGTTCCAGCGGCTCGCGAACGCGAGCGGGTAGTGATTGCTGATCATCACGAACAGCACTGGCAGGGTCAGGTAGTTGTTGTGCAACGAGCGCTGCTTGGCCTGCTCGCCGAGCTTGGGGTCGGGGGTGCGCCCGCCGATCAGGTCGGCGACCACCTTTTTCTGATTGGGAATGATCACGATCAGCACGTTGGCGGCCATGATCGTGCCGATCAGGGCGCCCATCTGCATGTAGGCGCCGCGGCCGCTGAAGATTAGCGTGAAGGCCCAGGCCAGCACCACCAGGAAAACGAAGCCGGCGGCAGCGAGCGCGGTATCGTTGTCGCGAAGGGGCGAGCGGCAGAGCCCGTCGTAGACGGCCCAGCCGAGGATCAGGCCGACCACGCTGATCGCGACCGCGCCCCAGACCGGCAGCGGCAACACGTGATTGTCGATCAGGTAGAGCTCGGCGCTGAAGTAATAGATGATCACCATCAGCGCGAAGCCGGACAGCCAGGTGGTGTAGGCCTCCCATTTGAACCAGGTGAGATCGTCCGGCATGCGCTCGGGCGCCACCAGATACTTGATCATGTGATAGAAGCCGCCGCCGTGAACCTGCCAGGCCTCGCCGCCGGCGCCGGTCGGTAGGCCATCCCGGCGCTTCAGGCTGGAATCCAGATGGACGAAGTAGAACGAGCTGCCGATCCAGGCGATGCCGGCGATCACGTGCAGCCAGCGCAGGCTGAAATCGATCCAGGCCCACAGGATCGGACCCATCATCGTCGCCCTTCCGCTGTCCGGCGGCAGGCTGGCGCGGCCAAGCCCGTCCGCCCGCGTCGCCTGAACGGACCGGCCGCCGGCTCAGGCCTGCACGCCTTTTACGTACCAGTCCATCTTCAGCAGCTGCTCGTCCGAGGCGTGCTGCCCCTTCGGGATGACGACCTCGCCCTTCTGGTTGGTGACCGGACCGTCGAACGGGTGGAGCGTGCCGGCGATGATGCCCTGCTTGACCTCGTCCGCGGCCTTGGCGACCTCCGACGGAACGTCCGGGCCGTAGGGCGCGATCACGACCATGCCTTCCTTCAGACCCAGCCAGACGTTGTGGGTCTTCCAGGTGCCGTCCATGACCGCCTGGACCTCGCCGATGTAGTAGGGACCCCAGTCGTCGACGATCGCGGACAGCTGCGCCTTGGGGGCGAACTTGCGCATGTCGGACGACTGGCCGAACGCGTGCACGCCTCGGTCCTGGGCAACCTGGAGCGCGGCCGGGCTGTCGGTGTGCTGGGCAATGATGTCGGCGCCCTGGTCGATTAGGGCCTTGGCGGCGTCCGCCTCCTTTCCGGGATCGTACCAGCTGTTGACCCAGACCACCTTGATCTGGATGTCGGGCCGGTGCTTCTG
>DATAOG010000083.1:0-6831 GCA_036265855.1 Geminicoccaceae bacterium
CCAGCACGACGAACAGGCCGACCGTGATCAGGCTGGTTGCGGCCGCCCGGCCGAGTCCCCAGCGCTGCAGCTGGTCGGCGGCGGGATCGAGCAGATAGGCGGCCGCCATCCCGACCAGGAAGGGCAGCAGGACCTCACGGAACAGGATCAGCCCGAGGAGCAGAACCAGGAGCGGCACGAGCCCGAGCAGGGTCAGCCGCCGCGCATGGCTCAAGAAGCCGGCTCCGGACCGGTCGCACGCACTGCCTGCACGGCGTAGCCGGCGCCCGACAGGACGGTCGTGCTGGCGACCAGCACGATCAGCGCCGCGACCTGGGCGTGAAGGTCGATCCAGCCGCCGGCGTCCGCGATCGTGCAGGCGGCGAGCAGGATCTGCGCGAACGTGTTGATCTTGCCGACCAACAGCGGCATCGCCCGGAACACCGGATAGCGGCGCCGGATCAGGATCACGCCGGCCACGATCAGGAGGTCGCGGCCGAGCACCATCAGCGTCAGCCAGAGCGGCAGCCAGCCGGCGATCGCGAGCGCCAGATAGATGCCATCGAGCAGCGCCTTGTCGGCGAGCGGATCGAGCACCGCGCCGAGTTCGGTCCGGGCGTTGAACCTCTTGGCGATGAAGCCGTCGACGACGTCCGACACGCCGGCGGCGACGAACAGCCAGAACGCGGCCTCGAGCCGGTCGCTCGCGATCAGCCAGACCAGGGGCAAGACCATCAGCAGCCGGCCGGCCGTGACCAGATTGGCCAGATTGACGGCCGAGCGGGCTAGAACGAGGTCGACGTCGCGTTCGGCCGCTCGCCTGGGTTGGGGACCGCCCCGGTTGGTCGCAACAGCCATGAATCTCCTTCCCGCGATAGTGTCAAGCCAACCCGCGCCAAGGCCTGTTCCAGACGAAATTGATCTCCCATGTAACGGATCTGGGCCCGAACCTTGTTGCGGGCGAAGGCGGCAATCTCGACCTGGCTGACCTCCGGTAGGCCCTCCAACCCTTTGTTGATGCCGACCCAATCCGAGAGCGCGGTGATCGGGATGTCGACCACCATGATCCCGGCCTGGTCCAAGCGCAAGAGGTTGGCGCTCTTCCAGCGCTCGTCCAGACTGGCCTGGAGGCCGCGCACGGCCTCGCCGAGCAGGTCCTCGAGGCTCTGGTCCGGGCGGGCCTGCACGGTCTCCGGCGGATTGAGCTGCTCGTTCTGGCCGATCCGCTCCATGGTCAGCTGCACGGCTGGCGGAGCCTCGGTCGATGGCGCCGCATTCGCGGCCGCCGGCGCCGGTCCGGCCAGCTTGGCCGTGACCACGAGCGCATCCTGGCTGTTGTAACGCTTGGCGAGGCCAAGCAGTGCCGCGCGGTCACGCGCCTGGACCTGCTCGACGCTGAGGCTGCTCATGTCCTCGAGATCACCGAGCGGCAGCACGAGGCGCAGCAGCCGTTCGGGCTCGAGATTTTTCTCCCAGGCCTGCCACCATGGGTTCTTGTCCGACCACAGGCGGGCGCCGTCCGGTCCGTCGTAGAGCGGCACGACGACGATCGGCACCGAGCTCTCCTGGGCGAAGCTCACGCCCGCGCTCCGCAGCAGCTCCCGGACCGCATCCGGCTCGTAGCTGACGGTCAGCTTGGCGATGTAGCGGGTCGGCGACAGCTCCTCGCTCGTGATCTCGAAATTGCGGACGTAGCGCTCGATGTTGAGGTCGCCAACGGCCGGCAGCTGATTTTGCTCCTGGGCCGGTACCAGCCGCCGCATCAGCCGCTCGAGGCCCTGCTTCTTGCCCTGCTCGAGCGCCTGGGTGCGGGCGGTGACCGCGTCCTTGGCGGTAGTGTCGACCGGAATGCCGCTGACCTGGAAGACCGCCGGGTCGGCCTCGGCGTGGGCGGCCAAGGGCAGCGCAGAAAGGCCAAACCAGGCCGCGATGAGCGCATGGCAGAGGCGCGATTGCAGCATTGCAAACCCGTCCGGATCGCCTAAGCTGGCAAGGCACTGCCAGCTCGCTTCGAGCGCAACCTAGCCAAGCCTGCAACCATGACACAAGAGACGCTGGAGCCGCTCGACGCGAATCGCTATCGGCAGGCCGGGGTCGACATCGCGGCCGGCCAGGCGCTGGTCGACGCGATCGGGCCGCTGGTGCGCTCGACCGCCCGGCCGGGTGCCACCGCCGAGCTCGGCGGCTTCGGCGGCGTGTTCGATCTGCGCGAGGCCGGCTTCGAGCAGCCGCTGCTGGTCGCGACCACCGACGGGGTGGGCACCAAGTTGCAGCTGCTGGCCCAGAGCGGCCAGCACCAGGTGGCCGGCTTCGATCTGGTCGCGATGTGCGTCAACGACCTCCTCGCCCAGGGCGCCCAGCCCCTGTTCATGCTCGACTACTTCGCCACCAGCAAGCTCGATCCGGTCGCGGCGCGGGCGGTGATCGAGGGCGTGGTCGAGGGCTGCCGGGAGGCCGGTTGCGCGCTGATCGGCGGCGAGACCGCGGAGATGCCGGGCCACTACCGACGCGGCGACTACGATCTGGCCGGCTTCGCGGTCGGCGCGGTCGAGCGCGCCCGTCTGCTGCCGCGCGGCGACGTCGGCGCCGGCGACGTGCTGCTCGGGCTGGCCTCGAGCGGCGTGCACGCCAACGGCTTCTCGCTGATCCGCAAGGTCCTGCGCGACCAGGGCCTGTTCCTGGCCGATCCGGCGCCGTTCGCCGCCGATCAGAGCCTGGCCTCGGCGCTGCTGGTGCCGACCCGGATCTACGTCAAAAGCCTGCTCGGGCTGTTCGAGCACGAGGTGGTCAAGGCGGTCGCCCACATCACCGGCGGCGGGCTCATCGACAATCTGCCGCGGGTCCTGCCGGACGGCGTGGTCGCGCGGATCGATGCCGGAGGCTGGCAGGCGTCGCCGTTGTTCCTGTGGCTGTACGAGGCCGCGCGCATGACCCCCGACCAGATGCTGCGGACCTTCAACTGCGGCATCGGCATGGTGCTGGTCGTGGTCGCCGACTACGCCGACGACGTGCGGCGGTTTCTGACCGAGAAGGGCGAGACCGTCTACCGGCTGGGCGAGCTGGTCGCCGGCGACGGCCCGGCCCGGGTCCGGGTCGACGGCATCGATGGCTGACCGGGCCGGCCGCCGGCGGGTGGCCGTGCTGATCTCAGGCCGCGGCAGCAATCTGCGGGCGCTGATCGAGCATTGCGCGGCGCCCGGCGCCAGCGCCGAGATCGCGCTGGTGGTCTCCGATCGCCCCGATGCTCCCGGCCTCGAGCACGCCCGCGCCGCGGGGATTCGCGCCGAAGCCGTCGGTCAAGGCCAGCATCCAAAATTCGAGCAAACCCTCAATGATCTTCTGCAAAGATCTGAAATAGAAGTAATCTGCCTCGCCGGGTTCATGCGCGTGCTGAGCCCGGATTTGGTCGCGGCCTGGCGCGACCGGCTGCTCAACATCCACCCCTCGCTGCTGCCGGCGTTCCGCGGCCTCGACACGCACCGGCGCGCGCTCGAGGCCGGCGTCCGGTTCCACGGCTGCACGGTGCATTTCGTCCGCGCCGAGGTCGACGCCGGCCCGATCGTGGTTCAGGGCACGGTGCCGGTACGCCAGGATGACACCGCGGACAGCCTCGCGGCCCGCGTGCTGGCGCTCGAGCACCGCTGCTACCCGCTGGCGCTCGATCTGGTCGCCTCCGGCCGCGCCCGGGTCCTGGACGAGCGGGTCGAGATCGCCGGCGCGAGCGCGCCCGAGACCCTGCTGCTCAATCCGCTCGCTTGAGACCGATGCCGCCTGGCTAGCCCACGATCTCGGATGCGGCAAAGAAGAAGGCGATCTCGCGCGCGGCGGTGTCCGGCGCGTCGGAGCCGTGCACCGAGTTGGCCTCGATCGATTCGGCGAAGTCCTTGCGGATCGTGCCGGGCTCGGCCTTGGCCGGGTCGGTCGCGCCCATGACCGCGCGATTGCGCTCGACCGCGTTCTCGCCCTCGAGCACCTGCACGACCACCGGGCCCGAGGTCATGAACTCGCATAAAGTTCGATAGAACGGCCGCTCCTTGTGCACCGCGTAGAACGCCTCGGCCTGGGCGCGGCTCAGCCGCAGGCGCCGCTGCGCGATGATCCTGAGCCCCGCGGCCTCGATCCGGGCGTTGATCTGCCCGGTCAGATTGCGCCGGGTGGCGTCGGGCTTGATGATCGAGAGCGTGCGCTCGATGGCCATGCCGGGGTCCTCGTCCTGCTGAGTTCGCGCGGCCTTATAGCCGGGCGGGCGGCCCGGCGGAAGGGCCGCAGCCGAAGCTCAGCCGTCGGCCGCGCCCGCCTGGCGCCAGCCGCGCTCGGTCTGTTGCCAGTAGGTGACCCCCCGGCCCTGGTCGCGCCATTTGCGCCAGAGCGCGCGCGCACGCTCGACCGCCTGCGGGTCGTTGCCGTCGAACAGGTAGAGACAGCGGCCGAACTGTGCGGGCGGCTCGACCTCGACGCCGTCGACCAGCACCAGCACCGAGGCGCCGTTCGGGTAATCGGCCTCGTCGGTCAGGAACACCGGCTGGTCCTCGGCGAAGCCGTCGGCGCGCGAGCCGTGCGGCAGGAAGCTGTCGCGGCCGAAGGTCCAAAGGGCCCGGGTCAGTGCCTCGACCCGCTCGGCGGAAGGGGCGCGGACGATTGCCCGCTGGCCGCTCGCCAGCACCCGCTCGAGCAGCCGGCCGAGCGCCGGCTCGAGCGCGGTGCGCTGCAGATGGTAGAACGCGAACTCGACCATGCCGGCCGCCGCCCGGCCGGGCGCTCAGCCCTCGTAATAATCGGCGATCAGGCGGTCGAGCAGACGGACGCCGAAGCCGGTCGCACCCTTGCCGGCGAGCGGCAGGTCCTGCTGCGTCCAGGCGACGCCGGCGATGTCGAGATGCGCCCAGGGCACGTCGCCGACGAAGCGCTGCAGGAACACGGCACCGGCGGTCGCACCCGCCTCGCGTGCCCGGCCGACGTTCTTGATGTCTGCGATCTCGGACTTGATGTGCTTGGCGTAGGCGTCGCCGAGCGGCATCCGCCAGACCCGCTCGCCGACCGCCTCGCCGGCCGCGATCAGCCGGGCGGCCAGCTCCTCGTCGGGCGTGAACAGGCCGGCCTGCTCGTGGCCGAGCGCCACGACGATCGCACCCGTGAGCGTGGCGAGGTCGATCATCACGCCGGGCTTGAAGCGCTCCTTGGCGTAGTGCAGCACATCGGCGAGCACGAGCCGGCCCTCGGCGTCGGTATTGATCACCTCGATCGTCAGCCCCGACATCGCGGTGATCACGTCGCCCGGGCGCTGGGCGGTGCCGGACGGCATGTTCTCGGTCAGCCCGAGGACCCCCACGACGTTCGCCCTGGCGCGCCGGCGGGCGAGTGCTTCGATCGCGCCGAACACGGCGGCGGCGCCGCCCATGTCCCACTTCATTTCCTCCATGCCGGCTGCGGGCTTGATCGACAGCCCGCCGGAATCGAAGCAGACGCCCTTGCCGATCAGCGCGACCGGCGGCGTCCCTTCGGGCCCGCCCTGCCAGCGCAGCACCGCGACCCGCGGCTCGCGCGCGCTGCCCTGGGAGACGCCGAGCAGCGCCCGCATGCCGAGCTCGCGCAGCTCCAAAGGCCCCAGCACGTCGACCTCGAGGCCGAGCTCGCTGCCGAGCTTTGCGCAGTCCTCGGCGAAGCGCTCGGGCGAGAGCACGTTGGCAGGCTCGGCGACCAGATCGCGGCTGTGGCCGACCGCCCGCACCACGGCCTCGGCCGAGCGCCACGCGGCCTTCGCGGCATCCGGCTCGGCGACCAGGAACGTCAGGCCCGCGATCTCGTTGGCCGGCTCTTCGTCCTCGGCCTTCTGGGTCCGGTACTTCTCGAAGCGATAGCTGCGCAGGCAGGCGCCGCTCGCCAGCGCGACCGCGAGCTCGGTCGGCCCGAGCGCCAGGCCCGGCACGTCGTCGACCGCGACGCTCGCCTCGCTCGCCCGGAGCGCCTTCAGCTTCAGCGCCAGGCTGCCGCCCAGCGCCTCGAGATCCAGCGGCTTCGCGTCGCCCGGCTTGCCCAGACCGAGCACGACCACGCGCTCGAGGCCGAGCCCGGCCGGGTAGAGGAGCTCGATCGCCTGGCCGCGTCTGAAGGTCTCGCCCGCCGTCTGCAGCGCGCGGGTCACCGCCCCGCCGGCGCGCGCATCGAGCGCCCGCGCGCTTTGGCCCAGCTCACCGCCCTGCGGCGCGAGCACGACTAGGGTCCCGGCCTCGGGCAGTCGCGGGCCGGCAAACTCGATCCTCATGCTCGACGCTCCGGAGCGTTGACGGCTAGTAGAAGGGGGAGTTGGCGACGGATCCGGCGGGCCGCCCGATCATGACAGCTCTGTATCGATCATCGCGCCCCTGTATGATGGCCCGGCGATGAAGCTCTACCTGCTCTATCTGCTGCGGCAGCTGGCCCTGCCGACGGTGTTCGCCACGCTCGCGCTGTCGGGCGCGATCTGGCTGTCACAATCCCTGCGCTTCGTCGATCTCATTGTCAACAAGGGCATCCCGGCGACCACCTTCGCCTACCTGACGGCGCTGCTGTTCCCCTCGCTGCTGCTCGTGATCCTGCCGTTCGCGCTGTTCAGCGCGGTGCTGTTCGTCTACCACCGGTTGGCGGTCGAGAGCGAGCTCACGGTCCTCAGGGCGGTCGGCCTCAGCAATCTGCAGATCGCGGCGCCCTGCCTGCTGCTGGGCGTGGTCGTGACCCTGATCGGCTACTCGATCAGCCTGTACTTCATGCCGCTCGCGTTCCGAGACTTCCGCGACCTGCAGCTCTCGATCGAGCGCGACTTCTCCTACCTGATGCTCCAGCCGGGGGTGTTCAACACGCCGGCGGCCGACCTTA
>DATAOG010000084.1:0-5751 GCA_036265855.1 Geminicoccaceae bacterium
GGATCGGAACGCCGCGGACCCGGACCGCGTTCTTGTTCGTCCGGGTCGGTCTTGCCGGCTGCGACATGGGCGCCTGCGCGCTGCTGCCCCGGATCATCGGCCAGGGACGAGCGGCGGAGCTGCTGTACACGGGCCGGGTCCTGACCGCCGAGGAGGGCGAGCATTGGGGCTTCTTCAACCGGCTGGTGCCGCCCGAGGCGGTGCTCGCCGAGGCCCGTGCGCTCGCCGACGAGCTCGCCGGCGGCCCGACCTTCGCCCACGCGATGACCAAGCGCATGCTGCATCAGGAGTGGGACATGAGCCTCGACCAGGCGCTCGAGGCCGAGGCCGAGGCGCAGGCGATCTGCATGGCGACCGGCGACTTCCGGCGCGCCTACGACGCTTTCGCCGCGAAGCAGAAGCCGGTGTTCAAGGGCGACTGATGGCCGATCGCAGCTTCCTCGACTGGCCGTTCTTCGAACCTGCGCATCGGGCGCTGGCGAATCAGATCGAGCGCTTTGCCGACCGCGAACTCGAGGGCCTGATCGACGAGCAGGACGTCGATCGCAGCTGCCGCCGGCTGGTCCGGGCACTCGGCAACGCGGGGCTGCTCGCGCTCACGGTGATCGCCCCGCACGGCGGCCGCGCCGCCCGGCTCGATGTCCGCAGCCTCTGTCTTGCCCGCGAGCTGCTCGCCTACCGCGCGGGTCTCGCCGACTTCGCCTTCGGCATGCAGGGCCTGGGCTCCGGGCCGATTTCGCTGTTCGGCACCGACGCGCAGAAAGCCCGCTATCTGCCGCCGGTCGCGGCCGGCGAGGCAATCTGTGGCTTCGCGCTGACCGAGCCCGAGGCGGGCTCCCATGCCGCGGGCATCGCGGCGACCGCGCGGCGCGAGCGCGACGTCTTCGTCCTCGACGGCATCAAGACCTGGATCTCGAACGGCGGCGTCGCCGACCGATACGTGGTCTTCGCGCGCACCGGCGAGGCGCCGGGCGCCAAGGGCATTTCGGCGCTGATCGTGGACGCCGACACGCCAGGCCTCGCGGTCGCGGCCCGGCTCGAGGCGATTGCCCCGCATCCGCTGGCCGAGCTTCGGTTCGAGAGCGCGCGGGTACCGGCCAGCAATCTCGTTGGCGTGGGCGGCGATGGCTTCAAGATCGCCATGGCGACCCTCGATGTGTTCCGGGCAACGGTCGGTGCGGCAGCGCTGGGCTTCGCTCGCCGGGCGCTGGACGAGGCGCTCGACCATGGCGAGCGGCGTAAGATCGCGGGCCTGCCGTTGGCTGAACTGCAGATGAGCCAGGCCCGCCTCGCCGACATGGCGACCTCGATCGATGCTGCGGCGCTGCTGGTCTACCGCGCCGCCTGGGCCAAGGACCGGGGCGCTGCGCGCATCACCCGCGAGGCCGCGATCGCGAAGCTGTTCGCGACCGAGGCGGCGCAGCAGGTGATCGACAGGGCGGTCCAGCTCCATGGCGCCGAAGGCGTCCGTCGCGGCGCCAAAGTCGAGGCGCTCTATCGCGAGATCCGGGCGCTTCGCATCTACGAGGGTGCGAGCGAAGTGCAAAAGCTGATCATCGCCCGTGCGGCACGCGAGGCGCGCGCCGGGGAGCGGGCGCTGGAGGTGGTGAGATGATCGGCCTGCCTGAGGCGACGATCGACCGTCCAGCCGCAATAACCGGAACCAACCAGGCTGCGGCTGGACCGATCCGATCGGAGAACAGCGGCCGGAGCGGCCTCGTCGACAGCTTTGCCAAGGACCGCCTGCCGCCCGGGGACCAGTGGCCCGAGATCGACCTGTCGCACCCGGCCTACCGCTACCCGGACCGGCTCAACTGCGTCTTTGATTTCCTGGACAAATGGATCCTCAACGGCCGCGGTGAGCACAGCGCGCTCGTGACGCCTGCCGGCTCCTGGACCTACCGGCGGCTGTTCGAGACCGTGAACCGGATCGGCCGCGTGCTGGTCGAGGATCTCGGCCTCGTGCCCGGTAACCGGGTGCTGCTGCGGGCGGCCAACACGCCAATGATGGTCGCGGCCTATCTCGCGGTGATCAAGGCCGGCGGCATCGCGGTCGGCACGATGCCGCTCCTGCGCGCGAGCGAGCTCAGGAAGATCCTGGCCAAGGCCGAGATCAGTCACGCGCTCTGCGATCTGCGCCTTCGGGACGAGCTCGAGAGCGCCCGGGCCGCAGTGCCCTGCTTGCGCCACCTGGTCTTCTGGCAGAGCGCTGAGGCTGACGGGCTCGAGGCGCGGATGGCGGCCAAGCCCGCCAGCTTCGAGCCGTTCGACAGCGCTGCCGACGACATCTGCCTGATCGCCTTCACCTCGGGCACGACCGGCGAGCCCAAGGGCACGATCCATTTCCATCGCGACTTGCTCGTGATCTGCGACGGCTTCTCACGCCAGTTGCTGCGGCCCTGCGCCGACGATCTGTTCTGCGGCAGCCCGCCGCTCGCGTTCACCTTCGGGCTCGGCGGCCTTGCCCTGTTCCCGCTGCGCGAGGGCGCGTCATCGCTGCTGCTGGAGCAGGCAGCGCCGCCCCAGCTCGCCGAGGCGATCGCCACCTTCCGGCCGACCATCTGCTTCACCGCGCCGACCGCCTGGCGGGCGCTCGCCGCGCTCGCGGATCAGCATGACCTCAGCTCGCTGCGAAAGGGCGTCTCGGCGGGCGAGCACCTGCCCAAGGCGACCTGGCGGCTGGTCAACGACAAGCTCGGGCTCGAGCTGATCGACGGCATCGGCGCGACCGAACTGTTGCACATCTTCATCGCAGCCGCCGGCCCAGACATCCGTCCCGGCGCGACCGGCCGCCCGGTCCCCGGCTATCAGGCCAGGATCGTCGATGAACGGGGCGACGAGGTGGCGCCCGGGACGGTCGGGCGCCTCGCGGTCAAGGGGCCGACCGGATGCCGCTATCTCGCCGATGACCGGCAGCGCGACTACGTGCGGGGCGGCTGGAACCTGACCGGCGACAGCTTTCGGATGGACCAGGACGGCTACTTCTGGTTCCACGCGCGCGCCGACGACATGATCATCTCGTCCGGCTACAACATCGCAGGTCCCGAGGTCGAGAGCGCGCTGCTCGGGCACCCCGCGGTCGCCGAATGCGCGGTCGTCGGCAAGCCCGACGAAGAGCGCGGTCACATCGTCATGGCCTTCGTCGTACCAAAGCCCGGCGTCGCCGCGGACGACGCGCTGGTCCAGGCGCTTCAGGCGCACGTGAAGCAGACGATCGCGCCCTACAAATACCCGCGCCGGATCGAGTTCCGCGAGCGCCTGCCGAAGACCGCGACCGGCAAGCTGCAACGATTCAAGCTGAGGCAGGAGGCGGCTGCCGCCGGGCCGACGTGAGCGGAGAGGCTGCCTTCCTGCCGGGGCTTCGCCCTTGCCCGGCGTGATCCGGCCGGAGGGCTGGCCGCGGCCCAAGGGCTATGCCCACGCGGTCGTCGCCGAGGGTCGTCTGGTCTTTCTCGCCGGCCAGATCGGCTGGGACGCCAGCGAGACCTTGCGCAGCGACGACTTCGTCGACCAGGCGCGCCAGGCGCTGGAGAACGTCGTGACGCTGTTGCGCGCCGCCGGCGGCCAGCCGGAGCACTTGGTCCGGATGACCTGGTACGTCGTCGACAGGCGGGAATATCTCGGGCGCCTGAAGGACCTCGGCCAGGTCTATCGCGAGGTGGTCGGCCCGACCTTCCCGGCAATGACCGCGGTCGAGGTCAGCAGTCTGATCGAGGATCGGGCCCGGGTCGAAATCGAGTGCACGGCCGTGATCCCGGGCTAGTTCAGCGGGTCGGCATCGACGATCGCTAGCGACCCGTCACGCTGACCTATCAAGGTCACTGCGGCCGCCGCGCACGCTGGGAACTGTGCGGCGGACGAGTGATCACGGTCTCCACCGGGCGCGCCCCGCGAGGTAATCAGCTCGCGTGCCAGCCGACTGGAGCGAGGATCTGCTGGCCGCGGAGCTCGCCTGGCCCGGGACGAGCCGGGCCCAGATCGGGCGCACTGCCCGACTTCCTCAACAGCATCAGCCACTAGGGGTCGTCATACGGAGCGGCCAACAATTCGTTGGGTGCGACGCAGTCCCTCGATCGTGAAACAGCCGACCAACGTTGCTTCCAACAGAACCCGCGCCCAATATGGGCTTGGGCACTCCGCAAGGGAGGAAACTATGATTACCGGCGGCTGCCATTGCGGCGCAATCCGCTATCAGGCTGAAGGCGAGGCGCTCACTCACGCGCTGTGTCATTGCACGGATTGTCGGCGTCACGCGGGTGCGCCGATGGTCGGCTGGACGATGTACCCGCAAGGCGCGGTCACAGTGACGAAGGGTACGCCCAAGGTCTACGTTTCCTCGAAACATGGCCGACGACATTTCTGCTCGGATTGTGGCACCGGGCTCTTCTACACCAATGCGGAAATGCTGCCGGGGATCATTGATATTCAGAGTGCGACCTATGACGATCCCGACACCGTTCCGGCGCGAGCGCACATTCAGGTCGCCGAACGGATTGGATGGATGGAACGCGCTCACGAACTACCGGCGTTCGAGCGCTACCCGCCACGGGAGTAATCCAGTGCGACACGACTTCCGCATCGGGTCGGGCCGCGCCGCGCCTCAGGATAGCTTTTTTTGAGACCCAGGGTGAGCTTGCCGACCAAGACCTTACCGGCCCGTTCTCGCGCTCGAGCCGGCCCTGGCGTGATGGGGCGCCGGCGGCCCGAACGCTTTCGCGGCCTTCGCGAGGAACAGGTCGCGCCAGCGATGGTACCGATCGCTATCGCGACCCGGAGCGCCGGAAGGTCTTCCATCACCCTCGACTGCGCTACCTCCCGGCGCAGCGCCGCCCGCTGTCACATGCAGGCGAGACTGGCGTTCAGCAGGTCGGTCACCAGCATGTGGCCGGGCTTGTGGGTGATGCAGATCGGCGGGCGCGCCCGGCGCACCGCCACCTGGGGCGTTACGCCGCAGGCCCAGAACAGGGGCAGCTCGTCGTCATGGATCAGGGGATCATCGCCCTGCCACGCTTTGCGGAGGGCCTCGATCCCGATCAGGTCCGGCCGGCCGATATGGACCGGCGCGCCGTGGACCGCCGGGAAGCGGCTTGTGACCTGAATTGCCCGGATCGCGTCGGCCGGTCTGAACGGCCGCATCGAGACGACCATCCTGCCGCCGAACCGCCCGGCGGCAGCGGTGTCGATGTCGGTCAGGTACATCGGCACGAGCGTGTTCGTGGTCCAGTGCCGCAGCTCCAGGCCCGCCTCGGCGAGCGCCTCCTCGAACGAGAACGAGCAGCCGAGCGCAAAGATCACGAAGTCGTCGCGCCAGAGATCGCTGACGTCGTGGATTTCCTCGACGAGCTCACCGTCCCGGAACACCCGGTAGGCCGGCAGGTCGGTCCGGACGTCCAGGTCCTCGGCGAGCATCGGCAGGGTCGGCTCGCCCGGCTCGGAGGTGCCAAGCAGGGGGCACGGCTTCGGGTTGCGCTGGCAGAAAGTCAGGAAATCGAGCGCGTAGTCCTTCGGCAGGATCACCAGGTTCGCCTGCACGTAGCCGGGCGCAAACCCGGCCGTCTGTCCGGTCAGATGGCCGCGCCGGGCGGCCCGGCGCGCCTCGCGCGGGTCGGTGAGAGGGCGCTCGACGCTGCGTTCCAATGCGACGACTGCCATGGCGTGCCTCCTCTCCAGCCGGCATATCGCGCGCGTGTGCGGCTCAGATGCTAATGCCGACATCCCGGTTACGGCCGATCCCATGGTCGAGCTTGCGCC
>DATAOG010000085.1:0-4040 GCA_036265855.1 Geminicoccaceae bacterium
AATGAGAAATTGTGATCCAGGTCACAATTCTAGCGAAATTTCTGAAGAGTGATGTTGCCGGACCGACCCACGGGGCACCTGAACTGATTCTAACTTGGGCGCCGCGAGGGCCCCGGGCCGGCCGGTGAGTTCCCGAGGACCGCCCCGCTGCGGGCCTCGCTCGGACAGGGCCAGTGTGCCCATGAAGTGGCGAGGTTTAGGTCCAGGGCATGGAGCTGGAGCCGCACCGCGTTGTGGCGGGGCGCATGGCAGGACAGGCGCGTCCGGCGGAGCGCATTGTTGCCCTTTGCAGTGCCGGACCTGCGGACTAGGTTCACGAGCGACAGGGGTTCGCATGCATCGCTTCGCCAATCCGCTCCGCTACCAGCGCGTCGCCGACGCCGTGCTGCCGTGGGCCGGCGGGGTTGCCGTCGTGTTGATGGTGCTGGGTCTCTGGCTCGCGCTGATCGAGGCGCCGCCCGATTACCAGCAGGGGCAGGCCTACCGGATCATGTACGTGCACGTGCCGGCCGCCTGGATGGCGCTGATGGTGTACGCGATGATGGCGGCAGCGAGCGTGATCGGCATCGTCTGGCGGCATCCGCTCGCCGAGACCGCGGCGCGCGCCGCCGCGCCGATCGGCGCCGCCTTCACCGCGATCGCGCTGGTCACGGGCAGCCTCTGGGGCAAGCCGATGTGGGGCACGTACTGGGTCTGGGACGCGCGCCTGACCTCGGTTTTGATCCTGTTCTTCCTCTATCTCGGCTACATCGCGCTCTATGAGGCGTTCGACGACCCGAACCGCGGCGCCCGCGCGGCCGCGATCCTGTGCCTGGTCGGCTCGGTCAACCTGCCGATCATCAAGTTCTCGGTCGACTGGTGGAACACGCTGCACCAGCCGGACAGCATCCTGCGGCCCGGCGGCCCGTCGATCGACCCGAGCATGCTCGTGCCGCTCCTGGTGATGTGGGCCGCGTTCTTGTGCTACTTCACCGCGGTGCATATTTTGCGCACGCGCGCCGAGTTGACCGCGCGCAAGATCCGCAATCTGCGCCTGTCCGCCGATCCGACGGCGTAAGGTCGATCCGTCCGGCTTCGGCGGCGCCTGGCGCTCGGGGAGATCGATCATGCCCGCATCCGGCTCCGTCTCCGGCCGCGACAGCCTGGGCGTCCGGCGTCAGCTCCAGGTCGGCGGCGCCGCCTACGACTATTTCTCGCTCGAGGCCGCCGGTCAGAAGCTCGGCGGAATTGCGCGCCTGCCCTATTCGCTGAAGGTGCTGTTCGAGAACCTGCTGCGCCACGAGGACGGGCGCACGGTCACGCCCGAGCAGCTCGAGGCGCTGGTCGCCTGGCTCGGCGAGCGCCGCTCGGACCAGGAGATCGCGTTCCGCCCGGCGCGCGTGCTGATGCAGGACTTCACCGGCGTGCCGGCGGTGGTCGACCTCGCGGCGATGCGCCAGGCGATGGTCGATCTCGGCGGCGACCCGCAGAAGATCAACCCGCTGACCCCGGTCGATCTGGTGATCGACCATTCGGTCCAGGTCGACGCCTTCGGCCGGCCGGGCGCGTTCGAGATCAACGTCGAGCGCGAGTACGAGCGCAACGCCGAGCGCTACGCGTTTTTGCGCTGGGGCGCGTCGGCCTTCGACAACTTCAAGGTCGTGCCGCCCGGCACCGGCATCTGCCACCAGGTCAACCTCGAGTACCTCGCTGAGGTCGTCTGGAGCGCGCCCGAGGGCAACCGCCAGCTCGCCTACCCCGACACGCTGGTCGGCACCGACAGCCACACGACCATGATCAATGGTCTGGGCGTGCTCGGCTGGGGCGTGGGCGGCATCGAGGCCGAAGCCGCGATGCTCGGCCAGCCGATCTCGATGGTCATCCCGGAGGTCGTCGGCTTCAAGCTCACCGGCCGGCTGCCCGAGGGCGCGACCGCGACCGACCTGGTCCTGACCGTGACCCAGATGCTGCGCGCCAAAGGCGTGGTCGGCAAGTTCGTCGAGTTCTGCGGCCCGGGCCTCGACCACCTGCCGCTCGCTGACCGGGCGACGATCGGCAACATGTCGCCCGAGTACGGCGCGACCTGCGGCATCTTCCCGATCGATGCCCAGACCCTCGACTACCTGCGCCTGACCGGCCGCGCGCCGGAGCGGATCGCGCTGGTCGAGGCCTACGCCAAGGCGCAAGGCCTCTGGCGCGCGAGCGACAGTGAGGTGCCGCTGTTCACCGAGATGCTGGAGCTCGAGCTTGCGACCGTGGAGCCCTCGCTCGCCGGCCCCAAGCGGCCCCAGGACCGGGTCGCGCTCTCGGGCGCCAAGGCCGCGTTCGAGGCGGCGCTGCCGGCGCTGATCGGCGCCGGCGGCGACCCGGCCAGGCGCGTGCCGCTCGACGGCATGGCGGGCGATCTCGGCCATGGCGACGTCGTGATCAGCGCGATCACCAGCTGCACCAACACCTCCAACCCCGGCGTCATGATCGGCGCCGGCCTGCTCGCCCGCAACGCCAGGCGGCGCGGCCTGATGCCCAAGCCCTACGTCAAGACCTCGCTGGCACCGGGCTCCAGGGTGGTCACCGACTATCTGGAAAAAACCGGGCTGATGGCGGACCTGCGGGCGATCGGCTTCGATCTGGTCGGCTACGGCTGCACCACCTGCATCGGCAACTCGGGGCCTTTGCCCGACCCGGTCGCGCGCGCGGTCGACGAGCAGCAGCTGGTGGTCGCGGCCGTGCTGTCGGGCAACCGCAACTTCGAGGGCCGCGTGCATCCCCAGGTCAAGGCGAACTATCTGGCCTCGCCGCCGCTCGTGGTCGCCTACGGGCTCGCCGGCACGCTCCGGATCGACCTGACCAGCGAGCCGCTCGGTGTCGGCAGCGACGGCAAGCCCGTCTTCTTACGCGAGATCTGGCCGAGCCCGGCCGACGTCCAGGCGACGATCCAAAAGGGCCTCAGCGACCGGATGTTCCAGGACGCCTACGCCGACGTCTTCAAAGGCGACGAGCACTGGGCCAAGATCGGCGGCGCCGGCGGCGAGGTCTACGACTGGGACCCCGCCAGCACCTACGTCCGCCTGCCGCCCTACTTCGAGAACATCGCGCCCGAGCCGCAGCCGGTCCATGACGTGCTGGGCGCCCGCGTGCTGGCGCTGCTCGGCGACAGCATCACGACCGACCACATCTCGCCGGCCGGCAGCATCGCGCGCCGGGGCCCGGCCGCGGACTACTTCATGGAGCGCCAGATCCGGCCGCAGGACTTCAACTCCTACGGCTCGCGCCGCGGCAACCACGAGGTCATGGTGCGCGGCACCTTCGCCAACATCCGGCTGCGCAACGAGGTCGCGCCCGGCACCGAAGGCGGCTGGACCCGGCTGATGCCCGAGGGCGAGGTCATGTCGATCTTCGATGCCGCGCTGAAATACCAGGAGCGCGGCGTGCCGCTGGTCGTGATCGGCGGCAAGGAATACGGCTCCGGCTCATCGCGCGACTGGGCGGCCAAGGGCACGCTGCTGCTCGGCGTCAAGGCGGTGATCGCCGAGAGCTTCGAGCGCATCCACCGCTCGAACCTGGTCGGCATGGGCGTGCTGCCGCTGACCTTCAAGGACGGCATGACCCGCAGGACGCTCGAGCTCGAGGGCAGCGAAATCTTCGACATCCGTGGCCTCGAGGGCGGCATCAGGCCGCGCCAGGACGTACCGGTGACGATCACCCGCGCCGACGGCCGGACCGGGGAAATCAGCCTGCTCTGCCGGATCGACACGCTCGACGAGGTCGACTACTACCGCCACGGCGGAATTCTCCATTTCGTGCTGCGTCACCTGCTCGCGCAGAGCCGACCCGCCGGCCGCCCGAACTGAGCTTTGCGTGACGCGATGAGCGCGACCCGGCCCGAGCGGCTTTACGAGACCGACTTCTACGCCTGGACGCAGGCGAAGGAGCTGCGCCGCTTCGCGAAGACGCGCCCGAACCTGCCGCTCGACCTCGGGCACCTCGCCGAGGAGATCCGGGACCTGGGCAAGAGCGAGCGCGACGCGGCCTTCAGCCTGGCGCAGCAGATCATCCAGCAT
>DATAOG010000086.1:0-4513 GCA_036265855.1 Geminicoccaceae bacterium
GCGATCGGCCGGATCGAGGCCGCGCTCCTCGAGCTCGCGAGACGCCGGCGACCGGACGATCTCGCGACCTACGATCTCTGGCTGCGCGGCTGGAGCGCGCTCAAGCGGCCCGATCTCTCAGCGCTCGCGGATGCCCGCGGCTGCTTCCAGGCGGCGGTCGCCAAGGACCCGCAGTTCGCGCGCGCCTACGTCGGGCTGGCGATGGCCTATCTCAACGAATGGGCCTGCTTCTCCTGGAACCACTGGTTCTTCCTGCGCCAGGAGGCGCTCGATCTGGCGCGCAAGGCGGTCGAGCTCGACGATCGCGACCACCGCGCGCACTGCGTGCTCGGAGTCGCGAAGCTCTACGGCCGCGACTATGACGGCGCCCGCCGGCAGTTGCTGCGAGCGCTCGAGCTCAACCCGAACGATGCCGATGTGCTCGCCCATGCGGCCGCGGCGATGGCGCTGATCGGCGAGCCCGGGCTCGCGGTCGAGGCTGGTCGCAGCGCGCTGCGCCTGGCACCCCATCACCCCGAGTGGTACACCGCGTTCGCCGGCATCGCGCTGTTCAGCGCTCGCGAGCACGAGGAGGCGATCGCGACCATGGCGCCCGCCCCGGAAGCGCTCTGCAACACGCCCGCCTTCATCGCCGCGGCCCATGCCCATCTCGGCCGGCTCGAGGCCTGCCCGGGCCACCGCGAGACGGTCTACCGACACCACCGGCGCCAGCTGGCGCGCGGCCTGTTTCCGAGCGGCATCAGCTGCATGGACTGGCTGCTGGCGATGGACCCGTTCCGTCGGCCAGCCGATGCCGAGCACTATGCCGAAGGCCTGCGTCGGGCGGGCTTCGCGTGATTCGGACCGTTCATCCGAGGCCGAGATCGGCCGCGTAGGCGAACAGCGCCGGCGTGCCGCCGGTGTGCAGGAAGACCACGGTCTCGCCCCGGCCGAGCCGCCCCTTGCGGATCTGATCGATCAGCCCGGCCATCGCCTTGCTGCTGTAGACCGGATCGAGGATCACCGCCTCGGTGCGCGCGAGCAGCCGCATCGCCTCGCGACCGCCCTCGGTGACCAGCCCGTAACGCTCGCCGATATACTGGTCGTGGCTCTCGATCTCGTCCGGCCCGATCCCGACCTCGAGCTCCAGACGCCGCGCGGTGGCCTCCGCAATCCGGGCGATCTCGGCCGCGCGCGGCTCGCTCCAGCGGATCGGCGCGACGTTGACCAGCCGGGTGCGCCGGCCGAGCGCCCGCAAGCCCAGCAGCATCCCGGCAGGCGTCATGTTGGCGCCGCAGAGGTAGAGCCAGTCCGGGTCGATCCCGGCCTCGTCGAACTGCCGGTCGAGCTCGAGCGCGGCATTGACGTAGCCGAGCGCGCCGAGCGCCCGCCGGTCGACCGCGAACGGCGCCAGGATGTAGGGCCTGCGGCCGGCACGCTCGAGCTCCTCGGCCTTGGCCTCGAGCAGCGGCGTCAGGCGCTCCATCGTGTCTAGGTCGACCACGGTCACGTCGGCGCCCATCAGCCGGTCGAGCAACAGATTGCCCTGCAGCGCCGGCCCCTTCTCGCCATGCAGCAGGACCAGGGAAACCTCGAGCCCGAGCTTGCGCGCGGCGCCGGTCATCTGGCGGCACCAGTTGGACTGGGTGTAGGCGCCGGCGACCACGGTGTCGGCGCCCTGCGCGAGGATCTCGGCGCACACGAACTCGAGCTGGCGGGTCTTGTTGCCGCCGAACGCGAGTCCGGTCAGGTCGTCGCGCTTGATCCAGATTTCGGGGCCGCCAAGCGCGGCGCTGAGCCGCGGGCACGGGTCGAGCGGGGTCGGCAGATGCGCGAGCCGCACGCGCGGCTGCGCCTCGATTTTCGCCTGCAGGGCCGTCTGCGCGGCGGAGCTCCCGGTCATGATTGGCAAGCCTCTGCTGGTCCGCTAGTCCGAAGCCATCCTAGGCGAGCCGCGTGAGGCGCAAAAGTGCCATGCCCGAGCTGCCCGACATCACGGTCTACCTGGACGCGCTCGAGGCGCGGATCCTGGACCGGCCGCTCGAAGGCGTCCGGCTCGCGAGCCCGTTCCTGCTGCGCACCCACGATCCGCCGCTCAAGGCGGTCCATGGCCGGCAGGTGCGGCAGCTCCGCCGGCTGGGCAAGCGGATCGCGATCGGCCTCGAGGACGAGCTCTGGCTGGTCCTGCACCTGATGATCGCCGGCCGCCTGCACTGGCGCGAGCCGGGCGCGAGGCTCGCCGGGCGCCACGCGCTCGCGGCGTTCGATTTCCCGAACGGCGCGCTGACGATGACCGAGGCGGGCGCCAAGAAGCGGGCATCGCTGCACGTCGTGCGCGGCGAGGACGCGCTGCGCGCACAGGATCCGGGCGGGCTCGAGGTCTTCGAGGCCGATCTCGAGGCCTTCCGCGGCGCGCTCTTGCGCGAGAATCACACGCTCAAGCGCGCGCTGACCGACCCGCGCCTGTTCAGCGGCATCGGCAACGCCTATTCGGACGAGATCCTGCACCGGGCGCGGCTCTCGCCGCTGGCGATGACCGAGAAGCTGGGCGCCGACGAGATCGGGCAGCTCTACGAGGCGACCCGCGCCGCGCTCGCCGACTGGACCGAGCGCCTGCGCCGGCACTACGGCGCGAGCTTCCCGGAGAAGGTCACCGCGTTCCGCCCCGACATGGCGGTTCATGGGCGATACGGCCAGCCATGCCCGGTCTGCGGCACCGCCGTGCAGCGCATCCGCTACGCCGAGAATGAGACCAACTACTGCCCGCGCTGTCAGACCGGCGGGCAGCTCCTGGCCGATCGCTCGCTCTCGCGGCTCCTGAGGAAGGACTGGCCGCGCACGATCGACGAGCTCGAGCGGCTCCGAAGTTCTTAAGCCTGTGGGGCCGCGGGCGAGAACGAGACGGCCTCGACCGGCTGCAGCGTGGCGATTGCGTGGCCCATCAAGGGTGCCACCGCCTCGAGGAAAACCACGAGCTTGTCGCGCTCATCGATGATCTCGACGATCATCGGCAAATCATGTGAAAGGCGAAGGATCTTGGAGGTGTGCAGCCGGCTCGCATGGCCGAACCCCATCGGGCCGCGGAGCACGGTCGCGCCGGCCAGGTGCATCGCGCGCGCCCTGACGACCAGCGTTTCGTAGAGCGGCGCGCCGCCCGCCTTGTCGGCTTCGCCCAGGAAGATCCGGAGCAACGTCAAGGGGCGTGTCTCTAGCATCGCCTGCCTCTCAACGATTGATCAGAGCGCCGAGCGACCAGCCGAGCCAGACGCCGCCCAGGCAGAGGCCGACCGAGAGCAGCACGTTGGCAGCCGCGAACAGCCATTCCTGGTCCTGCATCAGCGCCAGGGTCTGCAGGCTGAACGACGAGAAGGTCGTGAAGCCGCCGAACACGCCGATCATGACCGTCTGGCGCAGGTCCGGGCCGAGCAGCAGCCGGCCGTCGGGACCGACGATCGCGGCGAACAGCCCGATCAGCGTCGACCCGACCACGTTGACCGCCATTGTGCCCCACGGGAAAGTTTCGCCGATCGCGGCCGCAATGAGCCCTGACAACCAGTAGCGCAGCAGCGTGCCGAACGCGCCGCCGAGCGCGATGTAGACCGTAGTCAGCAAGGGTCCGGGTCACCGCACCCGGGCGATCGCAGCGGGACTGGAGCCACCCCGAGCTCTCTCTCAGTCGAAGTCCAGGAGCGCCGCAAGCTCGCGCCATTCGCGCGGGCTGAGGCCGCTGTCCGCCGGCTCGACCGGCTCGCCCTTGAGCCGGCGGCGGATCACCGCCAATGCCTTGGCCGACAGCTCGGCGCCGTTCAGGCGGTAGTTCTCGAACGCGGCGTGCGTCAGCGGGACCCAGCGGCGGACCACGTCCAGCAGCACCTCGGCATAGGCACGGATCTCGTACTGTGCATGAGGGTCAGAGCGCAAACTTATGAAATGCAGCAGATTGTGCAGATCCGTCTTCCAGTACCACTCGGTGTAGGTGTTGAGCGGCAGGACCATGCGCGCCAGCTCGCGCGCGAGCCCGGGGCGGTCAGGGTCGAGCGGCTCACCGGCCTCGTCCAGGTTCAACAGGCCGAGGTAGCGCTCATAGGCGCCCTCGGCATTGCGCGCGAGCGTGCGCAGGGCGCTCTCGGCCTCGGCGCCCTCGAGCACCGCGCCCCGGCCCTGCCGGTTGCCGCTCGACTGGACCGCGAGCTGCTCGGCCGCGGGCAGATGGAACTCGTCGTGCAGGACCGAATAGCGGGCCGAATACTCGTTGACGCTGGCGGTCCGGTGCCGAATCCACTGGCGGGCGACGAAGATCGGCAGCTTTACGTGCAACTTCAGCTCGCACATCTCGAACGGCGAGGTGTGCCGCATGCGCATCAGATAGTTGATCAACCCCCTGTCATCGCTGAGCTTCTTGGTGCCGCGGCCATAGGAGACGCGGGCCGCCTGCACGATCGCGGCATCGTCTCCCATGTAATCAACGACGCGGACAAAGCCGTGATCGAGAACCGGCAACGGCTCGTAAAGGATCGCTTCGAGCGCCGGCACA
>DATAOG010000087.1:0-7413 GCA_036265855.1 Geminicoccaceae bacterium
AGTCCGCGCTCCGGGCGCTCGGGTTCCTGATCGCTGCTTCAGGCCTCTTGGCTCTGGCACCGGCGCGCCTGCAGAAGGTGCCCCGTCTTGACGTAGAGGATGCAGCCCTCGTCCGAGGCAAGCGCGTGGGCGCCGCCCGGCGGGGTGCGCAGCCAGGTGCCCTTCGGATAGCGCCCGTGCTCGTCGGCGCACGCACCCTCGAGCACGAACAGCTCCTCGCCGCCCGGATCGGCGCGGCGCGGCAGCCGGGCGCCGGCCGCGAGGCGGACGAGCCGCACCCGCTCGGCACCGTGCTCGTAGAGCGGCATCACCTGCATGCCCTCGACCTCGCCCGCCTGCCATGGCGTGCGCGTGGTGTCGATCCGCACGTACTCCCGGTCGTCGGGCTCCATCTGCCGGAGCTTGACGAAGATCGTGCAGCCGGCCGCACTGCTCGGCGTGTGCTTCGAGCCCGGCGGGTTGCGCACGTACATGCCCGGGCCGAAATCGCCGTGCTCGTCGGAGAACACGCCCTCCAGCACCAGGAACTCCTCGCCGGCGCCGTGGGAATGGGCCGAGAAGGCGCTGTTCGGCGCGTAGCGGACGATGCTGGTGGCGCGCGCGACCTCGTCGCCGTCGCGCTCGAGCATCCGCCGCTGCACGCCTTTGAGCGGCGAATCGATCCAGGGCAGGTCTTCGCTGTGGACGACCGCCCGCCGGCTCAGATCGGCGTTGATGTTCATGGCTCGCCTCGCGCTCGCTCCAGGACGGTTGGGACGACAACAAGCAAAAACCAGGCTCCCCGGCAAGGGCCGTCCCGCGGGCGCGGGCGGGAACCGACGGGGAGATGCCCAAGCAGGGTGGCCACGGCGATCTTGCCGACGGCCGGCACGGACGCTAGCAGATTCGATCTCATCAGCCCACGCGCGGAAGCACGACAGCAGGCCTGCGCGTCGCCATGCGCAAGCTGGAGGAATTGGCGTTGTTCGTGAGCGCACCCGGTACCGAGGCCCGTGAGGAGCGGCGCCCGCGGGCGACGCCAAAGGCTTGAGAAAACATGAGCCCACTGACTATCGGTCTGATCAGCGCCGGCAGCATCTTCGCCGGGGCGCTGCTGGGCATGGGGCTGCAACGCGTCCTGCCTAGCCACCATCTCAGCAAGGAAACCCAAGACGTCGTCAAACTCAGCGCCGGTACGATCGCCACGCTAACCGCGCTGGTGCTGGGTTTGCTGGTCAGCACCGCCAAGAACTCCTTCGATACCATCAATGCCGGGATCGTGCAGAGCAGCGCCAAAATCATCGTCCTTGATCGCACCCTCGCTGCTTACGGACCGGAGACGAAACCCGCCCGCGATCAATTGAGTCGCAGCATTGCGGCGACCATCGAATTGGTCTGGCCTACAAAGAAAGCCGACGTGCCGACTTTGACCGCCCTTGAGCGCACCAACGGCATCGAACTCGTGCGCGATCGGCTGCGCGAACTGACCCCGAAAAACGACGCCCAGCGCCAGATTCTGGCCCAGGCCCAGCAGATCGTAGGCGACCTCGGTCAATCCCGATGGCTATTGATCGAACAGGCACAAAACGAGCTGCCGCTCTCGCTGCTCCTCATCCTGGTGTTCTGGCTGATCCTCCTGTTCGTCAGCTTCGGCTTGTTCGCGCCGCCCCATGCCACGACGCTGACGGTCCTATTAGTGGGCGCTTGCGCCGTCTCGGCGGCGATCTTCCTCGTTCTCGAGCTGAACCAACCACTGCAAGGCTTGATCAAAGTCTCCGATGCCCCGTTATTGAATGCACTGCGGCATCTCAAACAGTAACATAACGGGTCTGATCTACTTGCGTTTTGACCCGCCGGTCAGCGCACGGTCTCGAGCAGGCCGAAGCGGACCGACATCAGCTCGCGCAACCGGGTCCGCCCGGCTGCGTCCTTCTCGACGACCGTGAGCTTCTGCCCCTCGGACGGGCCGGTCGGCAGCACCATCCGGCCGCCGGGCTTGAGCTGCTGGGTCAGCGCCGGGGGCACCTGCTCGGCGGCCGAGGTGACGATGATCTTGTCGTAGGGGGCATGGTCGGCCCAGCCGAGCGCGCCGTCCCCGATGCGCAGCCCGACGTTGCCGCAGCCCAGCTGGCGCAGGCGCTCCTCGGCCTCGGCGGCGAGCTCCTCGATGATCTCGACGCTCCAGACCCGGTCTACGAGCTGGCTCAGCACCGCCGCCTGGTAACCGAGCCCGGTGCCGACCTCGAGCACCACGTCCTCCGGCCGCGGCTCCAGCAGATCCGTCATCACCGCGACGATGAACGGCTGCGAGATCGTCTTGTCGAAGCCGATCGGCAGCGGGCTGTCGTGGTAGGCGTAGGGTGCCAGCGGCGCCGGCACGAAGGTGTGGCGCGGGACCCGGCCGATCGCGGCCATCACGCGCTCGTCGAGCGCCGGCTTGCCGAGCTCGTCGGCGGCAAGATCGACATAGATCCCGATGACCTCGACCATGTGCCGGCGCAGGATCGCGAAGTGCTTTTCCTTCATCGGGACCCCTCCTGGCGGAGCCGGCAGCGCGGCGTCCGGCACGCCCTATGGGAAAGGTAAGGGCCACTCGAGCCGCCGCCAATGCGCGAGAGAACCTTTCCCGGCCCCGCACAACCGAAGCGTCGCGCCGGCAATGGCGCCCGCGGCCACAGCAGCTGAAGCCGCACTCGACGCCGGCTCGTGATCCTCCGCGGCCGCGCTGCGGCCGTGATCAGCTAAGATTGGTTGTGGAACTTTGCCGCAGCCGCAGCGTTGAATGCCCGCTCTACCAGGGTGGACGGCGCGGGCGGCGGCGATGGCGGCATGTGTCCTGATCACGGGCGGCGCGGGCTTCATCGGCTCGCACTTAGGCGACGAGCTGCTCAGGCACGGATACCGGGTGCGCGTCCTCGACGTCCTCGATGCCCAGGTCCACGGCGATGGCAACGCCCGGCCCGCGTATCTGTCGCCGGAAGTCGAGTTCATGCCCGGCGACGTCCGTGACGCCCTGGCGGTCCAGCAGGCGCTCGCGGGCGCCGATGCGGTCGTCCACCTGGCAGCGCGGGTCGGCGTCGGCCAGAGCATGTATCACGTCGCGGAATACGTGGGCGTCAACGATCTCGGCACCGCGGTCCTGCTCCAGGCGCTGGTCGAGCGCCCGGTCCAGAGGCTGATCGTCGCCTCGTCGATGAGCATCTACGGCGAGGGTCTGTACCGTGACCAGCACGGCCGGACCGTCGAGGACGCGGCGCGCCGGCCGGCGGCGCTGCGGCGGGGGCGCTGGGACCCGAGCGATCTGCGCGAGCGGCCGCTGGTCCCGTTGCCGACGCCGGAGTGGAAGCGCCCGGCGCTCGCCTCGGTCTACGCGCTGTCCAAGTTCGCCCAGGAGCGGCTGTGTCTGCTGATCGGCGATGCCTATGGCATCCCGACCACGGCGCTGCGCTTCTTCAACGTCTATGGCGCTCGCCAGGCCTTGTCGAACCCGTACACCGGCGTGCTCGCGATCTTCGCCGCGCGGCTCCTCAACGGACGGCGGCCGCTGGTGTTCGAGGACGGCGAGCAGCGCCGCGACTTCGTCGACGTGCGCGACGTCGCCCGCACCTGCCGGCTGGCGCTCGAAGCGCCCGCGGCGGGCGGCCACGCGGTCAACGTCGGCAGCGGCCGCAGCCAGTCCGTGCGCGAGGTCGGCGAGCGGCTCGCCGAGACGCTCGGCTGCCCGCACCTGTCGCCGGAGCTCACCGGCCGGTTCCGGATCGGCGACGTCCGCCATTGCTTCGCCGATCTCGCGCTCGCCCGGGAGCTGCTCGGCTACGAGCCCCGGATCACGTTCGAAGACGGCGTCCTCGCGCTCGCCGAGTGGCTTGCCAGCTCGGGCGGGGCGGTCGACCGGGTCGATGAGGCGACCGCCGAGTTGCACGCGCGAGGACTGGTGGCATGAGGCTGCGCCAGCGCGGCGCTGAGCAACTGTTGTTCGCGGCGCCTACCTCCCGTCCGATGCTCGGTGCGGTCGAGTGGTTCCGTCCGGGTGAGCACGACCGGGTCGAGCAGGCGGTTCTGGCCATGCGCCGGGCCGGCATCGACCGCCTGCGGACCGGCGTGTCCCGGGCCGACTACGATACGCCCGCGGGCCGTCGGTGGTACGACTGGCTCCTGCCCCGGCTGGGTCGGGAACTCGATCTGCTCCCCTGCGTCGCCTGCACGCCGCTGGCGCCCGGCGCCATCGCCCCGTCGCGCGAGGCGGGAGCCTCCGGCGATCTCCTCGACCACCTGATCGAGGCGCACGGCCGTCACTTCGAATGGCTCGAGCTTTGCGGCGAGCCCGACGCCCTCCACGATGGCGGCGACGGGCGCGTCGAGCCGGAATGGCCGATCCTCGGCGCCGCCGCCGAGCGGGCAAGCCGGCGCGGCAAGCGGGTCGTGCTCGGTGGCATCCGGCCGGACGATCCGCACCGGCTCGGGCTGATCGCCGAGCAGGGCGTGCTCGACCACGTCGATGCGATCGGAATCCGCGCCTTCCCGGAGGTCTGGCAGCCGCCGTGGCGGGGCTGGCCCGGTCTGGTCGGCGATCTTCGGGAGGTGCTCGACCGGTTCGGGCTGCGGCCGGAGATCTGGGCGACCGAGGCCGGCTACCCGACCTGGCGGCACGACGAGGCGCTGCAGATCGCTTGCCTGCTCGAGGGACTGGAGGCGCCGCTCGAGCGCTTCTACTGGTATGCGCTGCAGGACCTCGACCCGGAGCGCATTGGCTGTGAGAGTTCCCGGTTCGATGAGCGACACGGCCATTTCGGTCTGATCCGTGCCGATGGCAGCTCGAAGCTTTTGCACCGGCTGCTCGCCTCGGAAGGGATCGAAGGCGCGCGCGCCGTCGTGCGGCTCGCCGCACCGGCGCTCGCGCGGGACCAGCCACGCGTGGTCGTCACCGGCGGCGCCGGCTTCATCGGCGCGAACCTCGCCGACCGCCTGGCCCGCCAGGGCGAGCGGGTGTTGATCTACGACAGCCTTGCGCGACCGGGCGTCGAGGCCAATGCCGAATGGCTGAAGCTGCGCCACGGCGCCCGCGTCCAGATCGAGATCGCGGATGTGCGCGACCGTCATACGCTGCGGGATGCGGTCCGGATGGCGAGCGCCGTCTACCACTTCGCGGCCCAGGTCGCGGTCACGACGAGCCTCGAGGACCCAGAAACCGACTTCGAGGTCAACACCTGCGGCACGTTCAACCTGTTGGAAGCGCTGCGGCGGCGGAACCACCCGCCGCCACTCGTGTTCACCTCGACCAACAAGGTCTACGGCGCGCTCGAGGGCATCGAGGTCGAGGCGCGCGCCGAGCGGTACGCACCGGTCACCGACGCGCTCGAGGCCTTCGGGATCGCCGAGACCCAGCCGCTAGCGTTCTGCAGTCCCTACGGCTGCGCCAAAGGCGCCGCCGACCAGTATGTGCTGGACTTCGGCCGGATGTACGGCCTGCCGACCACGGTGTTCCGCATGAGCTGCATCTACGGTCCGCGTCAGCTCGGCACCGAGGACCAGGGCTGGGTCGCGCATTTCCTGCGCGCGGCGCAGGGTCGCGAGCCGATCACGATCTACGGCGACGGCCGGCAGGTCCGTGACCTGCTCTACGTCGACGATCTGGTCGAGGCGATGCTGCTCGCCCGCGCCCGCATCGGCGAGCTGCAGGGACGGGCGTTCAATGTCGGTGGCGGACCGGCGAACGCCGTGAGCCTCCTCGAGATCCTGCGGCTGATCGAGCGGCTGGCCGGCGCCCCGCCGGAGGTCCGCTTCGGCCCGTGGCGCCCGGGCGACCAGCTCTACTATGTCTCCGACACTCGCGCGCTTGGCGCCCGCACCGGCTGGCGGCCGAACGTCGACGTCGGCACCGGGCTCGCCCGGCTCTGGCACTGGCTGCGCGCGCGCCGCGCGGACCGCCCCGATCGGCGCTCCGGATCGCAGCGCCTGGCAAGGTATGCGACATGAGATTTGCCCTCCTCAATCCGAACTGGAGCTTCGAGGGCAGCATCTACTTCGGCTGTCGCGAGCCGCACCTGCCGCTCGAACTCGGCTACGCCAAGGCCATGCTGGACGCGGCCGGCCATCGGACGCTGATGGTCGATGCCCAGCTGCTGAACCTCGGCCCGGGCGCGGTCGCGGCCATGCTGCGCGCGTGGCGGCCCGAGTTCACGGTGATCACGACCGCGCCGTCCTACCTGTTCTGGCGCTGCGCGCCGCCCGAGCTGCGGGTGCCGCGCGAGCTTTTGGACGCCGTGCGCGATGTCGCGGGGCGCGTGGTCGTGATCGGGCCCCACGCTTCGAGCACGCCGCAGACGACGCTCTGCAAGCTCGAGGCCGATGTCGTCGTGCTGGGCGAGGCCGAGGAGGTGCTGCCGCGACTGGCGGCTGACCCGTGGTATGAGATTCCGGCGATCGCCTTCGAGGACGGCCGCGAGGTCCGGGTCAACGGCGGGCCCCATTACGGCCGCTTCGTCGACCTGCCGCCGCTCGCCTGGCCGGATGCCTGGATCGCGCGGCACGGCCATCATCACCACCGCTTCGACATCAAGCCGGCGCGCCCGGGCGCCGAGGTCGAGGCCTCGCGCGGCTGCCCCTACCACTGCTCGTTCTGCGCCAAGGAGCTGTTCCGGGACCGCTATCGCCGCCGCGCGCTGCCGGCGGTGCTCGAGGAGGTCGACCGGCTGATCGGCCAGGGCGTCGACTACGTCTACTTCATCGATGAGATCTTCCTGCCCAACCGGCCGCTGCTCGAGGCGTTGGCCGAACGCGACGTGCGCTTCGGCGTGCAGACCCGGATCGATCTCTGGAAGCCGGAGATGCTCGAGCTCCTGGGACGCGCCGGCTGCGTCTCGATCGAGGCCGGCGTCGAGAGCATCACGCCCGAGGGCCGGGCCGCGCTCGACAAGGACTGCCGGATGAGCACCGAGGAGCTCGCCGAGCGGCTGAAGTTCGCCAAGCGGCACGTGGCCTTCGTCCAGGCCAACATGATCAGCTCCGGGCACGACGACGATCGGGCGGTGCGCGCGTGGTGCGACGAGCTGCGCGCGCAGAGCGTCTGGGCGAACGAGCCGGTGCCGCTGTTCCCCTACCCGGGCTCGCCCGACTATCGCAAGCTCTGGGGCCCGCCCGACGACCGCGCCTGGGAGCGGGCGCACGCGCATTATCTCTCGCAGTTCGATGCGTTCAGCGACCTGCAGGACGAACGCCCGCGGCCGCTCGCCGAACTCGAGCGCGGCTGCGCCTGCCCATGACCATGATGCGAGCCGGACCCGGGCTGGTCCTGATGACGGCCGACACGCTCGGCGGCATCTGGTCGTACGCGCTCGACCTGGCGGCCGGCCTCGCCCAGGCCGGCACGCGCACGATCCTGGCCAGCATGGGGCCGGCGCCGAGCGGGGCCCAGCGCGCCGCCGCCGCAGCCGT
>DATAOG010000088.1:0-5493 GCA_036265855.1 Geminicoccaceae bacterium
GGCGAGACCTGGCCCGAGGTGTTTTCGAACCTGCAGCGGCATCTGCCGGCGATCAAAGGGCAGGTGGCCGCCGGACGGGATATGGGCGTCGGGCTGCGACTGTCGGCGATCGCCGCGGAGGCGCTGAGCGAGCCCGAAGCGCTCGCCGAGTTCCAGGCTTTTCTCGAGCGCACCGGGCTCTACGTGTTCACGATCAACGGCTTTCCCTACGGGCCGTTTCACGGCGTCCGGGTCAAGGAGCTGGTCTATCAGCCCGACTGGCAGTACCAGGAGCGGCTGGCCTACACCGATCTTCTGGCGGACCTTCTGGCCGCGCTGCTGCCGGAGGATCCGGAGCTCGACGGCAGCATCAGCACCGTGCCCGGCACCTTCAAGCCGGTCGCCGAGGGCCCGGGGGTGATCGATGAGATCGCCGCCAACCTGATCCGGCACGCGGCGCATCTGGTCGAGCTGCGCGCCGGGACCGGGCGGACGATCGCGCTGGCGCTCGAGCCCGAGCCCTGCTGTCTGCTCGAGACGATCGACGAGACGGTCGCGTTCTTCGAGCGCCATCTGTTCGGCAAGGCCGCGGTCCGCGGCCTGCGCGAGCTGACCGGGCTTTCGGCGGGCGAGGCCGAGGCGGCGCTCCGGCGTCATCTCGGCGTGTGCTACGATGTCTGCCACGCGGCGGTCGAGTTCGAGGATGCGGCGGACAGCCTGGACGCGCTGCGCCGGGCCGGCATCGCGGTGCCCAAGCTGCAGCTCAGCGCCGCGCTGAAGATCGCCGAGGTCAAGCCCGAGACCGCGGCCCAGCTGCGGCCGTTCGACGAGCCGGTCTACCTGCATCAGGTGATCGCGCGCCGGGGCGAGGAGCTGACCCGCCACCTCGACCTGCCGCAGGCGCTCGAGACCCTGGAGGCGAGCCAGGGCGCCGAATGGCGCGTGCACTTCCACGTGCCGATCTTCTTCGACCAGCTGCAGCACTTCTCGACCACCCAGGACTTTTTGCGCCAGATGCTGGCGCTGCACCGGCAGGAGCCGATCGCGCCGCACCTGGAAGTCGAGACCTACACCTGGGACGTGCTGCCCGTGCGTTACCGCCAGGACGGGATCGGGCCCGCGATCGCGCGCGAGCTCGCCTGGGTCCTGGACCAGCTGCGCGGATGAGCTGGCGGGTCGCGCTCCGGCTCGGCCGCGTCTCCAACCTGCCGACCGTCTGGACCAACGCGCTGGCCGGCATCGTGCTCGCGGGCGGCAGCGTTTTCGAGCCCTGGACGCTGCCGCTGGTGGTGGCGCTGTCGCTGTTCTACACGGCCGGCATGTATCTGAACGACGCCTTCGATGCCGGGATCGACGCGCTCGAGCGGCCCGAGCGGCCGATCCCGGCGGGCCTGGTCAGCGCCGAGACGGTCTTCGCGGCCGGCTTCGGCATGATGGCGGTGGGCCTGGGGGTGCTGCTCTGGGTCGGCTACGGCGTCCCGGGCGGCACCGGCATCGGCCCGGTGTTCGGCGGCCTCGGGCTTGGCGCCGCGATCGTGCTGTACAACCGGCGCCACAAGGGCAATCCCTGGAGCCCCGTGCTGATGGGGCTCTGCCGCGTGCTGGTCTACGTGACGGCCGGGCTCGCGGTCGCCTCCGAGCTGCCGGGCGCGCTCCGGACCGGCGCTTTGATGCTGCTCTGCTACCTGATCGGGCTCACCTACGTCGCCAAGCAGGAGACGCTGGGCGAAGTCCGCAACCTCTGGCCGCTGCTCTTTCTCGCGGCACCGGTCGTCTACGGCCTGAGCGTCGTGATCCGGGAGCCGACGGGTATCGGCGCCGTCATGCTCGCGATCTTCTCGGCCTGGATCGGGGTCGCGCTCTGGTTCCTCAGGCGGCGGCAGCCGGGCGACGTGCCGCACGCGGTGGTCAGCCTGATCGCCGGCATCTCGCTCTTGGACGCGCTGCTGATCGCAGGCGCGGGCGCCGCCGGCGTCGCCTGGCTCGCGGTCGCGGGCTTCGGGCTGACGCTCGCCGGCCAGCGGTTCGTGGCCGGGACCTGAGCCCGCCGGCGCGTCGGAAATCCGATCTACGGCTGGCCGATCGCCCTTCGCGCTTCTAAATTGAGCCGCAGGCGAGGCAGAGCCAGGAAGAGGGAGGGAAAATGCGGCGGCTTCTGTTCTGGGGGCTCAGCGCTCTTTGCGTGTGGACCGTTCAGGCCCGCGCGGCCGGCGATCAGGCGGCAGGCCACCCGACGGCCAGCGAGCAGGCGGCTCAAGAGGTCGAGCGCTTCACCGGCGGCGACGCCGTGCACGGCGCCACGGTCTACAAGCGGTACTGCAGCGGCTGCCACGGCACCGACGGCCGGGGCGACGCCAAGACGTTCATGCCGCACGTCTCTAATTTGACCACGAAGGACTATATCGAGTTTATTCCTGACAGCTTTTTGTATACGGTGATCACGGAAGGGGGGGCCGCGGTGGGGAAGAGCGGGTTCATGCCGTCCTGGAAGTCGACGCTGAGCGACCAGGATATCAACGACGTGATCGCCTTCATCCGGACCCTGCCGACCTACTGAGCAGTCTGCGCAACCAAAAAACGCGGCGACGCTTGGTCGCCGTCCATCGCAGGGGGACGTAATGAAACTCTGGTCCTGTCTCGTGCTTTCGGCTGGAGCCCTGGCGCTTCCGGCCACCCTGGCCTACGCCGACATGCAGGATACCGCCCAGGGCACCGCCGATTCCGGCGGCTGGACCAAGCGGGTCGCAGTCGAACCGAACCCGGCGAAGGTCGTGGTGCCCGACGGCTATGAGGTCGGGGTGTTCGTCAAGGGGCTGAACGCCCCGTCCTCGGCCACGGTCGACGGCGATGGCAATCTCTGGGTCGCCGTCTCCCCCGCGCTGCTCGGCGGCGGCGGGCCTGCCAAGGCCGAGTTCGAGTCCGCGCGGGTCAAGGTTTTCGACCCGAGCGGCAAGTTCATCAAGGACATCGGGGTCGACAAGTTCACGACCGTGATGAACGAGATCTCCTACTGTCCCGAGAACCACAAGATCTACATCCCGGAGTATGCCGAGAAGATCTGGGAGATCGACGGCGTCAACGGCGAGCTCAAGCTGATCATCAAGGATCTGCCGATCGGCGATCACCGCAACGGTGGCATCACGTGCAAGGACGGCTATCTCTATTTCGCGCTCGGGTTCCCGAGCAACAGCGGGTTCGCCGATCCGGACAACCACGGCTGGACCGACATCCCGAACGACCCGTTCTGGGTCAAGCACAAGGACGGCTTCGGCACGACGCCGCATGATCCGGTCTGCCGCGACATCGTGCATACCGGGCTCAACGTCAAATCGTCCGACGGCCGGATGACCGGTGCTCTGCTGCCGGTCGGCGTCCCCGCCAAGCCCGGCATGAAGATCAAGGCGCAGGTCCCCTGCGGCGGCTCGGTCATGCGGGTCAAGCTCGACGCCCAGGGCTCCGACGGCATCTACCCGCACGAGAAGATGGAAGTCTACGCGTTCGGCTTCCGCAACCAGTCGGGCGTCGCCTTCGGGCCCAAGGGCTCGCGCTTCGAGAACGCGCTCGCAGTCTCCGACAACGGCGCCAACGACCTCGGCAACCGCCGGATCGCGAATGGCTCCGAGAAGCTCTGGATCGTGACCGAGAAGGGGCAGGACGGCGGCTTCCCCGACAAAGAGGGGTTCCTGTTCGTCGACAGCAAGCGCTTCGGCTGGGACGAGTACCGCGGCAATCCGGTGCTGCGCCCCTATCCGCAGCTCTACATCGGCGACGATCCCTTCGTCCCGGCCAAGATCCCCTACCACTTCCAGTGGCATGTCGACGGCACCCGCGGCGTCCCGCTGATCGCGGCCAATCCGGATCCGAACGGCTACATCAATCCGGTGCTCGAATGGGACACCAACAACCCGATCGACGGCATCGCCTGGAGCAACGATAGCTACAGCAGCCAGAACGACCTGTTTGCCGCGGTCTACGGCATCCTCGATACCGGCCCCGAGAGCCTGGGCCGGACTTGGCCGGCGGTGCTCAGGATCGAGTTCCTGGATCCGGCCGGCATCAAGTGGTCGTACTTCGCCCGCAACATCGAGATGGGCCCGAACGCCTATCAGAAGCCGGAGAACCGGGGCGGCCTGGAGCGGCCGAACGACGTGGTGTTCTCGAACGACGGCAAGATCATGTACGTGGTCGACTACGGCGAGGTGTTCACGGACTTCACCAAGCCGACGCCGTTCTACACGACGCCCAAGTCCGGCGTGATCTGGACGATCAAGAAGAAGGCGAGCTGAGCGGCTCAAGCAACGACTCGAGCTGAGCTCGTGAGTGTGGGGGCGCTGGCCGGCCGGTCGGCGCCCCCGTCTTTTCCGGACCGCAAAGGTGCGGCGTGCTCGCGGCTTCGGAGCTGAGACGATGCCGACGCCCGCAGATCTCCTGACCGGGTGGCTTCGCCGGCAGCTGCCGGCGGCCGCGGCGGACTGGCTGGACCAGCAGCTCACGAGGCTCGGAGCCGCCGCCGATCGTGACCTCTACGTCGTGCTCGGGCTGGTGCCGCGCCGGCTTGGCCGCGACGATCTCGAGCTGACCGATGCCGATATTGCGCAGGCGCAGGCGGCGCGCCCTGGCTGGGACCCGCGCGGCTGGAGCGTCGACCAAGCGGCGCGCGTGCTGGTCCTTCTGACCGCCGGCGGCAGCGGCGAGCGGTTTGCTGCCCGCTTCGTCCAGCTCTGCCGGACCGCGGATGTGGCCGAGGCGATCGCGTTCTACCGCGGCCTGCCGCTCTATCCAGATCCTTCGCTGCTCGAGGCGCAGGCGGCCGAGGGCACCCGCTCCAACATGCGCGCCGTGTTCGAAGCGGTAGCGCACCGCAATCCCTATCCGCGCGAGCAGTTCTCGGAGAACCGCTGGAACCACATGGTGCTGAAGGCGCTGTTCGTCGGCTCGACGCTGGCGCCGATCCAGGGTCTCGACCAGCGCGCCAATCCGGCCCTGATGCGGATGCTCTGCGACTACGCCCACGAGCGCTGGGCAGCCGGCCGGCCGGTCAGCCCTGAGCTCTGGCGCTGCGTCGGCGCCTTTGCCGACGCCGAGGCTCTGGCCGACCTCCAGCGCGTGCTCGCGACCGGCGCTGCGACCGAGCGCCGGGCCGCCGCGCTGGCGCTCGCCGCCTGCCCCGATCCGCAGGCCAAGGCGCTGCTCGCCGCCGCCCCCGACCTCGCGGCCGCGATCGAGCGGGGCGAACTGGGCTGGGACCGGCTCGCCCGGTGAGGCGGGCCTCCTGAGCGAAACGCCCTCGAGACAATGAACGTGCCGCCGAGCTTATGCGCCAGCCTCCTGCTGCAGGTGCGCGGCGAGGCTCTTCAGGTACCGGGTCCAGCCCGCCGCGTTATCCTCCATCAGCTCTTCGCGCTCGTCGGCCGGCAAAGCCGCGAAGCCGCTATGCTCGAGCCGCAGCCGGCAGCCGGACGCGAGCGGCTCGATCTCGAAGATGACGGTCGTGGTGGCGCTCCAGCCCTCGTC
>DATAOG010000089.1:0-5275 GCA_036265855.1 Geminicoccaceae bacterium
CCCCGGCGCGCCGGTCGCTCCAGATCAGGCAGCGTGCGAGCGCCTGGCCGTCCCGGCCGACCGCGACGCAGCCGTCGAGCTGGCCGCAGACGCCGAGCGCCCGGATCGTCTCCGGCCGGCAGCCCGCGGCAGCGAGCGCGCGGCCGATCGCCGGGCCGAGCGCCCGCTCCCAAAGCCCGGGGTCCTGCTCGGCCCAGCCCGGGCGCGGATAGCATGGCCGGTAGGCGAGTGATGCCTGCCCGCGCGGCCGCAGCCGGTCGTCGGTGACCACGGCCTTCAGGCTCTGGGTCCCGATGTCGATCCCGACGATCATGCGAGTTCCCGGCACGCCGCGAGCACGGCCTGCAGCTGCGGCACGAGCGCGCCCCGGCGCGGCGCGAAGGTGCCCTTGAAGATCGCCGAGCCGATCGTGAACGCATCGGCGCCGGCGAGCGCCAGCGCCCGGACCCGCGCCGGCTGGTCGATGCTGCCGGCGACGACCAGCATGCGGTCGCCGAGCGCGCCGCGGGCGGCCCGCACCAGCTCGAGCGGCTCGGCCTCGCTGGCGCGGAACGCGAGCAGGTCGACGCCGGCGCAGCCCTTGGCCCTGAAAAGGGCGCAGTCGGCCGCGATCTCCTCGGGCCGGCCGCCGAGCACGGTCGGATGGCCGCGGGGCGCGCCGGGGAACGGGAAGTAGAGGATCTCCGTGCCCGCGAGCGCCGCCAGCACGGCATCGGCGTCCCGGTCGGTGCCGCCGAGCAGCCGGTCGACCCCGATTGCGACCGCGGAGCGCGCGCCGGCGAGCGCCGCTCCGGGCGCGGTGCCGACCACCTCGAGCCAGCTCGTGGCACCCTGCGCCTTGATCTTCAGGTTCAGCTCACGCATCCGAGCGGGCTCGAGGCCCATGTCCTTGAACCCGATGTGGCGAAGCCCGAGCGGCCGGATCGCGTCGAGCACGTCCAGCGCGCCCGGCACGGTCCGGTCGTCGCGGGTCAGCATGAAGATGAACTCCATCGGTCCGGCCCGGCCCCTTCAAGGGCATCGGAGTATGCCAGCAAAGCCGGGGAAAGCCACGGGGCGGCCGCCGGCAGCCTTGCGAACCCGGCGGACGCGGGATCGCGTACCGGCGTCCGCAGCACACGCGGAATTCATTTAGCGCTGCGGCGGCCGATCTGGTAAACGCGAGCCGGAGGCCCGGATAAGTCACTCGAGTGGCATGGCTCATCAAATCAACGAGGGCGCCGTGTGGCACCGCAGCTGGAACAAGCGCGGTCTCGGACTGATCGTCGCGGTGCTCTTAGGGGTGCAGGCGACCGCCGCGATTGGGGCCGGCGACGAATTACTGACGGTCCGGGTCAAGGAAGGGCAGAGCCTGCGGGATCTGGCGCAGCAGTATCTCGGCGATCCCGATCTCTGGACCGAGATCCTGCGCGCCAATGGCCTCGCGCTCGGCGACGTCCACCCCGGCACCGAGCTCAAGATCCCGGCCGGCCGGATCGCGTCCGCCAACCAGGCGCTCGAGGCGGCCCTGAACACGATCCAGCAGGCGACCGAGCAAGGGGCGCGGCTGTTCGCCGCCACCGAGATCGGCCAGGCGATCAAGCTGCGCGACGCGGCGATCGCCATGCGCAAGGCCGGCGACTGGGACGCGGTGGTCAAGCTCTCGGGCGCCGCCAAGGTCGCGGCCGATGCCGCGCTGAAGGCGGCGCTGGCGCAGCGGGATACGGCCGCGGACGCGCTGCTCAGCGACCGCCAGGGCTGGGTCGAGGGCCAGCGGCCGCAGGACCTGGTATGGAGCGACCGCCAGCTCAACGCGATCCTGACCGAGGACGAGAAGGTCAGAACGCTGTCGCGCTCGACCGCGCAGATCACGTTCCGCGACGACAGCCGGCTGCGGCTCAACCCGAACTCGCAGGCGGTGATCCAGCGCATGCGGGTCGATCCCTTGAGCCGCGAGGAGGAGGCCAAGGTCAGCCTGGTCGAGGGCGACTTCTACGCGCTGCTCGCCGGCAAGAGCCAGCGCAAGAGCTTCGAGCTGCAGGTGCCGCAGGTCCAGACCCAGATCCAGTCGACCAACTTCTGGGTCCGGCACGACACCAGCGGCTCCAAGTTCGCCAACTACGACGACCGCGCGCTCGAGGTGTCGGCCCGCGGCCAGAGCGTGACGCTCGGTCGCGATCAGGCGACCTTGGTGCGCAGCGGCGAAGCGCCGAGCCCGAAGATGGACGTGCTGCCGGCGCCGGCGCTGAGCGCGCCCGCGGACGACCAGGTCGCGTTCGACGCCAGGGTCAAGCTCAGCTGGGCGAGCGTGGCCCAGGCCGCGGGCTACTGGCTCGAGGTCGCCTACGATCCGGGCTTCGCGCGCATGACCTTCAGCCGCTGGGGTCTGGCGGCGCCGGGCTTCCAGAGCGAGCCGCTCAACGTCGGCGCCTACTACTGGCGGGTCGCCGCGCTCGACAAGTTCGGCCTGCCGGGCGCGCGCAGCGACGTCTGGCGCTTCCGCGTCCAGAGCGACACGACGCCGCCCTACATCCAGATCGGCGAGCCGGCCGAGGGCGGCATCCTGCGTCAGAGTCCGATCGAGGTGCGGGGCCAGAGCGAGGCGGGTGCAAGGCTCGAGCTCGACGGCCGGCCGCTCGAGGTCGGGCCCGACGGCAGCTTCGTCACCGAGTACAAGCCGAAGCCCGGCCAGAACCAGCTGACCATCAAGGCGACCGATGCCGCCGGCAACGTCACCGAACGCTCGCGCGCCTTCACGTTCATGCCCGACGAGCGCGCGGCGGTGACCTTCGACGACCGGCTGCCGAAGCTCGGAGTCCGGCATTTCGTGACCGCGCGCGAGGTGATGTCGATCAGCGGCCAGACCAGCGCCAATGCCCAGATCCAGGTCCTGGCGCCGGACGGCAGCGGGCGCGCGTCCGCCTATGCCGACGGCAACGGCCGGTTCGGGTTCAACGTGCCGATGCGGGCGCCGGACGAGAGCTTCAAGATGCAGGTGATCGCGCCCTCGGGCTTTGCCAGCACCGACCAGTTCGAGATCACGGTCGACCAGACCCCGCCCAAGATCGAGTTCGAGACGCCGCCGCCTTCGGTGACCGCGGTCGAATGGCTGCCGCTCCGGGGCAAGGTCGAGGACGGGCTCGAGCTCCGGATCGACGGCCAGCCGGCCCAGCTGATCGACGGCGTCTTCGACCAGACCGTGACGCTCCGGCCGGGCGCCAACCACATCGAGCTGGTGGCGAGCGATCTGGTCGGCAACGTCGGGGTCGAGAAGCTCGAGGTCGTGCTCGACCAGGACCCGCCGGAGCTGATCCAGCAGTCGGTGTCCAAGGACCGGGCGGTCGGCGGCGACACGGTCACGATCAACGTGGTCGCAAAGGACGCTTCCGGCATGAAGCAGGCGGCGTCGTTCACGCTGCAGGTCGGCGACCGCTCGTTCTCCGACTTCCTGCGCTTCAACAAGGCCAGTCAAAGCTATCGCGCGACGCTCGTCTTACCCAAGGATGCGAGCGGCCGGATTGCTCTGAAGGAGGTCGAGCTCGAAGACTACGCTGGCAATCGGAAGAGATATACGTTCAGATGACCAAGCCGCGAGAACAAGCGGCCAGGAGGCACCTGATGCGCGCTGTGCCGCGTGCTCTTTTTCTGCTGCCGGGCTCGATCGCTCTGGCGCTCCTCGGCTCGGGCGCCGGCGCCGGGGCTCAGGAGACGCCGCTGTCGGTGACCTACGGCCCCAAGGCCTCGACCGCCGAGGGCGATCCCGACTTCCGCGAGGTGATCTTTCTCAGCGTCCCGGACAGCATCAAGGACCGGCTGTATGTGCGCGTGTTCGACCCGGACACCGGCGGCACTCACGACCTGATCTATGGCGGCGCCGAGGACACCGAGACCCGCTACCGGCTGTTCGGCGGCGCCGGCGCGTACAGCGATGCCGTGAGCGGCGGTCCGGAGCCCGGTCCCGAGCAGCTGGCCGCGGGCACGGTGCTCGGCGAGCGCGCGATCGGGGCCAGCCCCGCGCTCGACGACCGCTGGCAGACGCTGTTCTCCGCCCTGCCCGAGCAGGGCGAGGCGGTCGGCGGCCGACGGGTGTTCCGGCTGCAGGTCGAGACCACGACCGGCAACGACGGCAACCTCTACTCGGTGACGGTGAGCCTGCGCGATCGCCGCAACCTCGCGCCCGACGGGCTCGAGATCGTCGATCTCGCGCCTACGGTCCGCGAGCCCGACGGCCAGCACGTGACCGAGCTGCGCTTCGCCGTGCCGGCCGATGCCGAGCGGCTGAAGGTGCGCGACTTCGATGGCGCCAACGCCAAGATCTCGTTCGTCAGCGCGTTCCGGTCGGTGCCGCTCGCCGCTTCCGGTCAGAACGACTGGCGCGAGAGCGAGGTGGCAATCCAGCCCGACGAGCGCGGTCAGACCGCAGCGCTGGTGTTCGGCGGCGGCGACGAGCTGCCCAACGATGTCACCTTCGAGGTCTTCGACCAGGCCGGCCAGGCGGTGCCGATCCAGCTCCCGCCGCGGCTCTGGAAGCCGAACCAGCGACCGCTGCCGGAGGCCGACGTCGAGCTGCTCGCGAACTGCGTCTCGGTCGCGTTCGACGCCTCGCGCTCGAGCGATCCGGACGGCGACCAGCTGAGCTATGAGTGGCGGTTCGGCGACGGCGCCACCGGCGCCGGCCGGGCGCTGGTCCATCAGTATCCCGGGCCCGGCACCTACCATGGCGAGTTGCGCCTGATGGATGCCTCGGGGCAGGTCGGCGCCGGCGCGGTCAGGCCGCTCGAGGTGTTCCTCAAGCAGCCGCCGACCGCGGTCCCGGGTTCCGACCTGGCCGCGGCGCCCGGCGAGTCGGTCGCGTTCGACGGCACCGCCTCGCGCCCGGGCGAGCGGCCGATCGCGCGCTGGCTCTGGGACTTCTACGACGGCAGCAGCGGCGAGGGCCGGACCGCGAGCCACAGCTTCGCCAGGCCCGGCCGCTACGTGGTCACGCTCCGGGTCGAGGACGACAGCGCCCCACCCTGCAACTTCGGGACCGCGCAGCAGATCGTCCAGGTCAACGCGCGCCCGGTCGCGGTCGCCGGCGAGGACCAGCGGCTCTCGGTCGGCCAGACGCTCACGCTCGACGGCTCGCGCAGCTACGATGTCGACGGCCGGATCAAGACCTATCAATGGGATTTCGGCGACGGTACCGGGAAGACCGGGGCCCGCGCCGATCACGCCTACGCCGCGCCCGGCACCTACACCGCGACGCTCACGGTCGAGGACGACGCCGGGGTCAGCAACAGCAGGAGCTCGGATT
>DATAOG010000090.1:0-5346 GCA_036265855.1 Geminicoccaceae bacterium
GTCGCGTGGCTGATTGCAACAAAATTGGATCCGACGCAAAAGTGTGCGCTCGTGTGCGCACTTCTGGAGCGAGATCTACTGTGTATGCGCCCCCGGACGCACAAATGAACGGAAGCTGGAGGACGGTTGATGCCATCTGGAGATCGATTGATTCGGTCCGAAATCGAGGCAATCCGCCGGGTTCGGGGCTCCAGCCCAAGAAATCGCGGCGAAGCTTCGGGTCGAAGGTATTCCTCGAAGAGCCGCCTTTTCATAGACTTAACCGATGCGACAGATTCGACGCATCAATGTGCCATTGTGCGAGGGAGCCGGGCGCGGTTCGACCGGAGCTTGGCGCACGCCGCATGTTCGTCGGGGAGCTCGCTGTGAAGGATTTTTCGGGCTGACGAGCAACCGCGCCGGCGGCTGCATGGGACGAGCCGGGATTGACAAAGCGCGCTTCAGGCACTTGCCATTTCGCGCCGGGCGCTGCAAATCCGGCTCGAAGAGCAACTGGAGGGATGCCCGTGAACTTCGATGCCCTGGACGTCTGGGCGCCGCGGATGCTGTCGGTGCTCAGGATCATGGTCGCGCTGCTGTTCATCGAGCACGGCATGCAGAAGCTGTTCGGGTTTCCGCCGCCGATCGGGGGCGAAGGCCCGCCGCTCTTCTCCCTGCTCGGACTCGCGGCCGTGCTCGAGTTCTTTGGCGGGCTCTTGATCCTGGTCGGCCTGTTCACCCGGCCGGTCGCGTTCCTGCTCGCCGGCGAGATGGCCTTTGCCTATTTCATGGCGCACGCGCCCAAGAGCTTCTTCCCGGCACTCAACGGCGGCGATGCCGCGATCCTGTTCTGCTTCGTTTTCCTCTATCTCTGCGTCGCCGGCGCCGGCGCCTGGAGCATCGATGCCGCGCGCGCGACGCGCGGTGATCGGTCGGCCTCGGCCCGGGCGGCGGCCTGAGCGGAGCGCGGGCGGTCGGCGACACGGACGCGCCGCTCGCCTGGAAATCGCCCGATATGCGGGTCCTGATCTGCGGCGGCGGCGCGATCGGCGCCTGCATCGCCTATTTCCTCAGCCTGCGCCGGATCGAGGCGGTGGTCATCGAGCGGGCCGGGGTCGCCGGCGCCGCGTCGGGCAAGTCGGGCGGCTTTCTGGCGCTCGACTGGTGCGACGGGACGCCGCTTCAATGGCTCGCGCGGCGGAGCTTCGCGCTGCATGCCGAGCTCGCCGCGCACTCGCCCCGGCAGTGGGGCTATCGCCGGCTCGAGACGCTCGCGATCGCGCTCAGCGCCCGGCGTCGGCCCGGGCCCTCGGATTCGGCCGGCCTTCCCGACTGGGTCGCGCGCGAAGCGCGCCTCCGGCAGCGGCTCGGCACGACCGCGACCACGGCTCAGGTCGATCCCGCGCAGTTCACGCGGGCTCTGATGGACGCGGCGATCGATCGCGGCGCGCGGCTGCAGACCGGCAGCGTCACCGGGCTCGCGCGCGCACCCTCCAACGGCCGCCTCACCGGCGTGCTGGTCGACGGCGAAGCGATCTCGGGCGATGCCGTCGTGATCGCGATGGGACCCTGGTCGGTGCTCGCCTGCGAATGGCTGCCGCTACCGGCGATCTATGGCCTCAAGGGGCACAGCCTTCTGTTCCGGAGCCGCAGGCCGATCTCGGCGCACGCGCTGTTCGTCGAGTACGAGGCCCCGGACGGCGCCACCGATGCGCCGGAGGTGTTCCCGCGCGCGGACGGCACGACCTACGTCTGCGGCCTGTCGAGCACGGCGCCGGTGCCGGTCGACCCGGCCGCGGTCGCGCCCGATCGCGGTGCGCTCGAGCAGCTGCGCGCGATCAGCGCGAGCCTCGCCCCGGCGCTCGGCGAGGCCGAGATCGTCGCGGCGCAGGCCTGCTACCGGCCGGTGACCGCGGACGGGCTGCCGCTGATCGGGCGGGTGCCCGGGATCGAGGCCGCATACGTCGCCACCGGCCACAGCGTCTGGGGTATGCTGAACGCGCCCGCGACTGGCGAGGCGATGGCCGAGCTGATCCTCGACGGCGAGGCCGGGGCCGTCGATCTCTCCGCCTTCGATCCGGCCCGGCTGCCGCCGCTGCCGGCTGGCGCGGTCCGGGCCTGAGCCCCGGTCATCGGGCCGGGATTCACGGGCCGCCGCCTTGGATGCGGCGCCGACGGAGCGCTGCTATGATCGGCGGCGAACATCAGGCCGCCGGGCGATGTTGATGGACCGGCCGCGCCGGCCGCGCGCGGGGAGGGCAGGAGATCACGCGTGGCTGCGCGCCGCCGGCGCGGGCCTCGCCGCGCTTGCCCTCTTCGCCGGTCTGCTGGGCGGCGGCGAGGCGCGGGCAGGTGATCGTCTCGCCGCCGCCCAGGCTCTCTATCAGCAGGGCGAGATGCGCGCCGCCGCCCGTCTCGCCCGCCAGGCGGGTGGTGCCGAGGGCTTGACGCTCGCGGCCAGGGCGGCGCTCGTGGACGCCCTCTATCTAGCGGCCGAAGCGGACCGGTCCACGCTGCTGAAGCGGGCGGCCCGCGATGCGCGCGCGGCGCTGGCCGTGGCGCCCGACTACGAGCCCGCCTATCTGCAGCTGGCGATCGCGCTCGGGCAGATGGCCGAGCGCGCCGACCCGATCACCGCGCATGTCAGCGGCTATGCCGATGAGGGCCGCACGCTCTTGCAACGGGCGCACGCGCTCGCGCCGGACGATCCCTGGCCCGACGGCCTGCTCGGGATCTGGCATCTCCAGCTGGTCCGCCGTGGCTCGGCGATGCTCGCGGCCGAATTGTATGGCGCGAGCGAAGCCGACGGCCTCAGGCTCTGCCGGCAGGCCGCGGCGCGGGCACCCCGGGCGATCGCGCTTCGCTACGGCTGTGCGGTTTCGATGCTCGAGCTCGATCCCGAGGGGCTCGGTCCGGAGGCGGCCCGCGAGCTGACCGCGATCGGCCAGGTCCCGGCCGCGGACGCGGCTGAGCGGCTGGTCCAGGAGGCTGCACTGCGGCTGGTCGATGGGTTCGGGCGAAGCCGATCGAATGGCGCCCGATAGAGAGCCGGCTCGGACGATCTCGTCCTGGCGGCCGCGAAGATGTCTCGGGGCCGCCAGCCCCGGAGAGAACCGCTGACGTTGTCGACCAGGGGCGCGGCGACGTATAGTCGTCCGACAAAACTTCTAAGCGAGGCGGGGCAGGGCATGGCGGGGAGCTATCAGGAGACTTACGCGCGCGCGCTCACCGAGCCCGAGGCGTTCTGGGCCGAGGCGGCCGAGGCGCTCGACTGGCAGCGGCGCTGGGAGCGCGTGCTCGACGATGAGCGCCCGCCCTTCTACCGCTGGTTCGCGGGCGGGCAGCTGAACACCTGCCATAACGCGGTCGACCGCCATGTCGATGCCGGCCGCGGCGAGCAGCTCGCGATCATCCACGACAGCCCGGTCGCCGGCACCGTCCGGACGCTCACGTTCAAGGAGCTGCAGGACCGGGTCGCGCGCTTTGCAGGCGTGCTGCGCGCAGAAGGCGTGGGCTACGGCGACCGGGTGATCATCTACATGCCGATGGTGCCGGAAGCGCTGATCGCAATGCTGGGCTGCGCCCGGATCGGCGTGGTGCATTCGGTGGTCTTCGGCGGCTTTGCCCCGAACGAGCTCGCGACCCGGATCGACGACGCCAAGCCCAGGCTCGTGGTCTCGGCGAGCTGCGGCATCGAGGCCGGTCGGGTGATCCCCTACAAGCCCCTGCTCGAGGGCGCGATCGCGGCCGCAAGGTACAAGCCAGAACGCTGCCTGATCCTCGCCCGACCCCAGGCCAGGGCGGAGCTGACCACGGGCCGCGATCTCGACTGGGACGAGTGCCTGGACCGGGCCGAGCCGGCAGAGTGCGTGCCGGTCGCCGCGACCGACCCGCTCTACATCCTCTACACCTCGGGCACCACGGGCCAGCCCAAGGGTGTGGTCCGCGACCACGGCGGCCATGCCGTGGCGCTGCACTGGAGCATGAAGAACGTCTACGACGTCGAGCCCGGGGAAGTGTTCTGGGCGGCCTCGGACGTCGGCTGGGTGGTCGGCCACAGCTACATCTGCTACGGGCCGCTCCTGCACGGCAACACGACGATCGTCTACGAGGGCAAGCCCGTGGGCACGCCCGATCCGGGCGCCTTCTGGCGGGTGATCGCCGAGCACGGAGTCGCGGCGCTGTTCACCGCGCCGACCGCGTTCCGCGCGATCAAGAAGGAGGACCCGAACGGCGCGCAGATCGCGAAATACGACCTTTCCCGTTTCCGGACGCTGTTCCTGGCCGGCGAGCGCTGCGACCCGGACACGCTACACTGGGCCGAGGCCAAGCTTGAGCGGCCGGTGATCGACCACTGGTGGCAGACCGAGACCGGCTGGGCGATCGCCGCCAACTGCTGGGGGATCGAGCGCCTGCCGGTCAAGGCGGGCTCGCCGACCAAGGCGGTGCCGGGCTACGACGTCCGGATCCTGGATGAGAGCGGGCGCGAGCAGAAGCCGGGCGAGATCGGCAGCATCGCGGTCAGGCTGCCGATGCCGCCAGGCACGCTGCCGACGCTGTGGCAGGCCGACCAGCGCTACATCGACGCCTATCTGACGCGCTACCCGGGCTATTACCTGACCGGCGATGCCGGCTACCGGGACGAGGACGGCTATCTGTTCATCATGAGCCGGATCGACGACGTCATCAACGTCGCCGGGCACAGGCTCTCGACCGGCGCGATGGAGGAGGTCCTGGCGTCTCATCCGGATGTCGCCGAATGCGCGGTGTTCGGGGTCGACGATCAGCTGAAGGGCGAGCTGCCGCTCGGGCTCGTGGTGCTGAAGGCCGGCGCCGAGCACGCCGAGGCCGAGATCGAGAGGGAGCTGGTGCAGCGGGTGCGCCAGCAGATCGGCCCGGTCGCCGCGTTCCGGCTGGTCGCCGTGGTCCAGCGCCTGCCCAAGACCCGCTCCGGCAAGATCCTGCGCGGCACGATGAAGAGCATCGCCGACGGCAAGCAGTACAAGGTACCGGCGACGATCGACGATCCGGCGATCCTGACCGAGGTCGAAGCGACGCTGCAGCGCCTGGGCTACGCGCGGGCACAGTGAGGGCAAAGGGCGCCCCGCACGCTTCTCTGATCGCCCGCTGCCTGCTCGTGCGGCTCCGACGGCTCGACCGCGGTTTGTGTGAGCTCCGTTAACCTTTCGTCAACGACTCTCCGAGACCATGCCACCGCCGATGGTCCATGCGACCCTGGGAGTCCGTGCCCGACAGGAAGCCTCCTCGACGGCGTCCTGGGGTCGCATGGACCACCCGAAGAAAGAATGAACCAGCAAGCGTTGACGATCGGTGAAGGACCTCTCGGCTCGGGTCGGTTTGGGAACC
>DATAOG010000091.1:0-3122 GCA_036265855.1 Geminicoccaceae bacterium
TCACGACCGCCGAGCGCAAGGTTCTGGGCGTCGCCGCGCCGACCCAGGCCCAGAGCAGCGCAAGCTCCATCTACATTCCGCCGCCCAACCCGCTCGGCATCCAGCCGAGGCTCGCGGGCTACGTTAATACCGTCTTCGTGCAGGCGGTCAGCACCGAGATGGTTCCGACGGCCCTGCAACAGGTGACCAGGACCCTGGAACAGCGCCACCGTATCGCTCCCGGCCAGAACGACGATTTCGGGGTCCGCAATATCAGCGACATCACGCAGGCGGCCGAAGGCAGCAGCCGGGTCATGGCCCTCCTTCTGGCCGCGGTCGCCTCGATCTCGCTGGTCGTGGGTGGGATCGGCATCATGAACATCCTTTTGGTCTCGGTGACCGAGCGGACCCGCGAGATCGGCATCCGGATGGCGATTGGCGCGCGCCGGATCCACGTCCTGCTGCAGTTCCTGATCGAAGCCGTGCTGCTCAGCGTGCTCGGCGGCGGCGCCGGCATCATCACCGGGATCGTCGCCTCGAAGCTGATCTCGGCGCTGGCCGGCTGGCCGACCCTGCTGTCGCCGCTGGTGATCGCCGGCGGGTTCGTGTTCTCGGCCGCGGTCGGGGTGTTCTTCGGCTACTACCCGGCCCGCCGGGCCGCCCACCTCAACCCGATCGAGGCGCTGCGCTACGAGTAGCGGACCGGACATGGGCCTGCCCGACCAGCTCGGGGCGTCTTCGATCGCCCGCTGCGCGCGGCGTGCCGGGAGCGCGCTCGCGGCTCTGCTGCTGGCCGGCTGCGCGGTCGGGCCCGATTTCGTCCCGCCGGCGCCGCCAGAGGTGCAGGCCTACACTGCGGGAGCGCTGCCCGCGGCGCTGACGCCCGGCTTCGGCGAGGCGAACCAGCGACTCGCGACCGGCCAGACGATCACCGCCGACTGGTGGCAGCTGTTCCATTCGCCGCCGCTGGATGCGGTGCTGACCGAGGCAGTCGCCGGCAACCAGAACCTGGCAGCGGCCAACGCCACGCTCGCCCAGGCGCGGGAGGCGGTCAACCAGGCCCGGGCCGCGTTCTATCCGCAGGTCGATTTCGCGGCCAGCGCCCGCCGCGAGCAGACGACGAGCGCTGGGCGCTTCACATCCGGCCGCTCGTCGCGGGGCGGCTCGACGGAAATTTCCGATCTCTACAGCGTCGGGCCGTCGGTCAGCTACTCCCCGGACGTCTTCGGCCTGACCCGCCGTCAGGTCGAGCAGCAGCAGGCGCTTGCCCAGTCGCAGGCCTATCAGCTTGCCGCCGCCTACCTGACGCTGACCGGCAGTGCGGTAAGCCAGGCGATCGGCATCGCGTCCGCTCGGCTGCAGATCAAGGCGACCGAGGACATCATCGCCGATGACGAACAGAATCTGACCCTGGTGCGGGCCAAGTTCCGGGCCGGCAACGCGGCGCGCACGGACGTGCTGATTGCCGAGAGCCAGCTTGCCAACGACCGCACGCTCCTGCCGCCCCTGCGCCAGCAGCTGAGCGCGGCACGCCATGCGCTCGCGGTGCTGACCGGCAAGTCTCCCGCGCAGTCGAAGATCGGGGATTTCGAGCTCGCGGGGTTCACGCTGCCCCCGCATCTGCCGGTCAGCCTGCCCTCGCAGCTGGTCCGTCAGCGGCCCGATATCCTGGCGGCGGAGGCCAATCTGCACGCCGCGAGCGCAGGGGTCGGGGTCGCGACCGCCCAGCTTTACCCGACGATCACGCTTTCGGCCTCGTTCGGCTTCGAGGCGAGCGATCCCGGCGATCTGTTCCAGGGCTCGGGCGAGATCTGGAGCCTCGTGTCCGGGCTCACGGCCCCGATCTTCCACGGTGGCGCACTGCGGGCGCAGCGGCGCGGAGCGCTCGATGCGCTGCGGGCCTCGCTCGCCACCTACCAGCAGACCGTGCTCACGGCTTTCGGCCAGGTGGCGGACACGCTGCGCGCGCTCGCGAACGACGCCGATCTGGTGGGCGCCGGCCGGCACGCGCTCGACGTGGCCAACAGCTCGCTCACCCTCCAGCGCGAGAGCTATGCGGCGGGCAAGTCGGACCTGATCCAGCTGCTCGACTCCGAGCGGCTCTACCAGCAGGCCCGCCTCGGCTACGCGCGCGACCAGGCGCAGCGCTTTCAGGACACGGCGCAGCTGTTCGTCGCCATGGGCGGGGGCTGGTGGGCAAGCAAAGAGCTGGCCGTCGATCGTATCTCGAGCGACCTTGCCCCCGCCACTCCGACTGGCTGATCCCGGCTCGAGGCCAAGTTCTCCTCGTTCGCGACGGCGCGCGAGCGGGATGCGCGGTACTGCGGTTCCGGGCTCGGCTGCCGGGCGAAAAGCATGGACAAGCTTCGATCGAGGCCCATAAGTAAATGTCGCCCGCGCGGTTTCGACGGCGTGAGCACGGCTGGGCGCGGCGGCTGCGACCGGGAGGCAACGAAAGTTGGGCACCACGCCGCCCGTCTTGGCGCCTGATCGAGCGGCCGGCTCGGAGAGCGCCTCGGTGCTGGAGTTCCGGGGCATAACCAAGCGCTTCGGGGGCACGCTCGCGCTCGATGACGTTCACCTCGAGGTCCGCGGCGGCGAGATCCTGGCGCTGCTGGGCGAGAACGGTGCCGGCAAGTCCACGCTGATCAAGATCCTCGCCAACGTCTACACGCTGGATGCGGGCAGCATAGCGTTCCGCGGGCAGGACGCGACCGGCATGCTGCGCCGCCTGCCGATTTCGTTCATCCATCAGGACCTCGGCCTGATCGACTGGATGACAGTGGCTGAGAACATATGCCTGACCCTCGGCTATCCGCGGCGCGGCAGCCTCATCGACTGGCGGGCGGCGAGAGAGCGGGCCGCAAGAGCCCTTGATGTGCTCGATGCCGACATCGACCCGGATGTGCGCATCCAAAGCCTCAGCCGAACCGAGAAATCGCTCGTGGCGATTGCGCGCGCCCTGGCCGCGGCGTCGGAGATCCTCGTGCTCGACGAGCCGACCGCCAGCCTCCCCGCCGACGATGTGGCGCGCCTGTTCGTCGCCTTGCGCCATCTGCGCGCCCGCGGGGTCGGCATCATCTACGTCTCGCACCGTCTCGATGAGGTATTCGAGATCGCCGATCGCATGGTGGTGCTGCGCG
>DATAOG010000092.1:0-1596 GCA_036265855.1 Geminicoccaceae bacterium
GAGTGAGCCCATCGCATTGTCGAGCAGGAGCCACTGGGGCCGGTGCAGCAGGATGCGGGCGAAGGCAAGGAGTTCCTGCTCGTCGGCCGGCAGGTCCTTGTCCCACCGGTTCTCGCGATCGAGGTCCGGGATCAGCCGACCCAGGCCGACCCGCTTGAGCGCCGAACGGACCGCGACATCGTCGAAGTGCCCGGGCGGCGCCGGATAGGTCACCGCGGCGCGCAAGGTCCCGAGCGGCAGGTAGGGCCGCTCCGGCATGAACATCACTCGCGGCCGCGGCGGCAGCCGGACGGTCCCGGTTCCGCATGGCCACAGCCCCGCGATCGCCCGGAACAGCGTGCTCTTGCCCGAGCCGGGGCCGCCGGCGATCAGGATGTGCTCGCCGGGCGCCACCTCGACCCGCGGCTGGTCGAGCGCGGCCGAGCCATCGCCGAGCGCGATGCTCAGATCCTCCAGCACGAGGTTGCCGTCGGCCTCCTCGGTCACCTTGATCCGGCCCAGGTCCTCGCCGAGCGTATCGATGTCCACGAGCGCGTCGCGCAACGCCGCGACCCGCAGCAGCGTGGCGCGCCAGTCGGCGATCTGCGAGAAGTTGTCGACGAACCAGCGCAGCGACTGCTGCACCTGATTGAAGGCGCCGACCACCATCATCAGGCCGCCGAAGCTCAGACCGCCGCCGAAATAGCCGGGCGCCGCAATCAGGATCGGCACGATCAGCGCGAGCCAGCCATAGCTCGAGGTCACCCAGGTCAGCCGGGCCAGGCCGTAGGCCAGCCGCCGCATGATGGTCACCACGCGCTCGATCTCGCCATGCAGGATGCCGCGCTCGTCCGGCTCGCCGCCGTAGAGCGCGATGCCCTCGGCATTCTCGTTGATCCGCACCAGCGCGAAGCGGAGCTCGGCCTCGCGGGCGTAACGCTCGGCGTTGAGCGGAATGAGCGGACGGCCGACCCGCCAGGCCATCCACGAGCCGCCGAACGCATAGGTCAGAGCGCACCAGACCATGTATCCCGGAATTGCGAAGCTGCGGTCGCCGAACGCGAACACGACCTGGCTCGAAAGTACCCAGAGGACGCCGACGAAGCCGATCAGCAGCAGCGACGATTGCAGGAGGCCGACCGCTAGCACCGCCGTCAGCTCGACCAGGTGCTGCGCGTCCTGGTGCATGCGCTGGTCGGGATTGACCCCGACCGGGCCGGCGAAGCTCAAGAGATGGGCTCGCTTGGGCGCCAGCCACTGCTCGATCAGCTCGTAGCTCAGCCATTCCCGGAGTCTGACCTTGATCATCTCCTGCAGCCAGGTCTGGCCCACGACCAGGATGAGCAGGATCGCGACCAGGACCGCGAACACCACGAGCTGCTCTGTGAACGCCGGCAGGTGCTTCTGCTCGAGCGCGTCATAGAATGCGCCTTGCCAGGCAATCAGGCGGACCTGAGCGACCGCGTTGGCGCAGATGACGAACACGATCCCGGCGGTCAGCAGATTGATCTGACCGCGCCAGGCGGAGCGCTCGAGCGCGCGTCCGAGCGATGTGAGCTGGGCGATGAGCCCGCCCGCGACGCCGGCGGCCGGTGGTTGCGCCGGCGGCGGTTGTCC
>DATAOG010000093.1:0-4080 GCA_036265855.1 Geminicoccaceae bacterium
ATCGCGCGGTTGCCCCGGATCAGACCGTCCAGCTCCTGGTCGCGCGCGAGCGCCGCGGGCGGCACGTGGCTCCAGCCGTGGTGTGCGATCTCGTGGCCGGCCTCGACCACCTTTCGGCAGACCTCCGGATAGGTCTTGACGATCACGCCGGGAACGAACCAGGTCGACTGAATCCTGTACTTCGCGAGCAGAGCCAGGATCCGCCTCGCCCCGACGATGCCGAACTCGCCGCGGGATACGGGCGTCGGCGTGGTCATGCCGCGCGCTACCCAGCCCGACATGACGTCGAAATCGAAGGTCAGGCAGGCGATGTATCTGGACATCGAATCTCCCGCCGACGCGCTTGGCCTCTCCAGATCGGCCGCGCGCGCCGCCCGCTCCGGGTCGGGATGGCCCGTGCTCGCCCCTGGCAGATCATATCCAGGCCGGACGCCTGAGCAATGGTCGAGCCGCCGGCGGGCCGCAAGCCCGGGCGTCAGCGCGCGGCACTGCGCGCCAAGCTACGCAACCTTGGCGCGCTTCGACTGCCGGCGCCGCTCGCCGGCATCGAGGTGCCGCTTGCGCAGTCGGATCGAAAGCGGCGTGACCTCGACCAGCTCGTCGTCGGCGATGTAGGCGAGCGCCTCCTCGAGGGTCAGCACCCGGGGCGGCGTCAGCAGCACATTATCGTCCCGGCCGGCGGCGCGGATGTTGGTCAGCTGCTTGGTCCTGAGCGGATTGACGTCGAGGTCGCTGGGCCGGCTGTGCTCGCCGATGATCATGCCCGGATAGACCGTCTCGCCCGGGCCTATGAACAGGATCCCGCGCTCCTCGAGGTTCCAGAGCGCATAGGCGACCGCCGGGCCCTGCTCCAGCGAGACCAGCACGCCCGCGCGCCGGCCCTCGATCTCGCCCCGGAAGGGAGCGTAGTCGTGGAACAGTCGGTTGATCACGCCGGTGCCGCGCGTGTCGGTCAGGAACTCGCCGTGATAGCCGATCAGCGCCCGCGAGGGCGCGTGGAAAACGAGCCGCTGCTTGCCGCTGCCGGCCGGACGCATCTCGATCAGCTCGGCCTTGCGCCGGCCGAGCTTCTCGAGCACCGGACCGGTGAATTCCTCGTCGAGATCGATCACGACCTCCTCGATCGGCTCCAGCGTCTGGCCGGTCCTCGGGTCGGTCCGCAGCAACACGCGCGGGCGGCCGACCGCGAGCTCGTAGCCCTCGCGGCGCATGGTTTCGATCAGCACCGCGAGCTGCAGTTCGCCCCGCCCGGCAACCTCGAAGGCATCACGGCCGGAAGCCGGGCTGACCCGGATCGCGACATTGCCCTCGGCCTCGCGAGCCAGACGCTCCGCGATCAGACGCGAGGTGACCTTTGCGCCCTCCTGGCCGGCGAGCGGCGAATCGTTGATGCCGAAGGTCATCGCGAGCGTCGGCGGATCGATCGGCTGCGCCGGCAGCGCAGTTTCGACATCCAGATCGCAAAGGGTGTCCGCGACCGTCGCCCTGTCGAAGCCGGCGAGCGCGACGATGTCGCCGGCGCTGGCCTCTTCGAGGCCGACCCGCTCCAGCCCGCGGAAGGCCAGAATCTTGGTGACCCGGCTCTGCTCGATCGGGGTGCCGTCGCGAGCCAGCCCCTGCAAGATCGCGTTCGGCCGGATCCGGCCGGACTCGATCCGGCCGGTCAGCAGTCGACCGAGATGCGGGTCGCGCTCGAGCGTGGTCGCGAGCATCACGAACGGGCCGTCGGGATCAACTTTGGGCGGCTCGACATGGCGACGGATCAGCTCGAACAGGGGCCCCATGCCGGCCGCTCGGTCGTCCTTGGGCTCCGGCACCGCCCAGCCCTCGCGGGCGGATGCGAACAGCGTCGGAAAATCGAGCTGGCCGTCGCTCGCGCCGAGCGCGGCGAACAGGTCGAACACCTCGTTGTGGACCGCATGCCCCCTCTGGTCGGCGCGGTCGAGCTTGTTGATCACGACGATCGGGCGCAGGCCCAGGCGCAACGCCTTGCCGAGCACGAACTTGGTCTGCGGCATCGGGCCCTCGGCGGCGTCGACCAGGAGCAGCACGCCGTCGACCATCGACAGAATGCGCTCGACCTCGCCGCCGAAGTCGGCATGGCCCGGCGTGTCGACGATATTGATCCTCGTTCCCTGCCAGACGACAGAGGTGCATTTGGCGAGGATCGTGATGCCGCGCTCGCGCTCGAGATCGTTGGAATCGAGCGCCCGCTCGGCGACCTTCTGGCCGACGCGGAACGTGCCGCTCTGCTGCAGCAGGCGGTCGACCAGCGTCGTCTTGCCATGGTCGACATGCGCGATGATCGCGACGTTGCGAAGGTCCATAGGCTGGCGCCCAAGAAAAAGCGGCCCGATCGCCCGGGCCGCGCTGCCGTGGATATAGGCGCTTGCGCAACCGGCACAAGCCGTGCGAGGCACGAACTCCCGCCGACATGTGGCGGCCGCGTGACGTTGCAAAACAGGAGTGACGAGCGAATGCGTTGTGAAGTCGTGGCCGTCGGCACCGAGCTTTTGCTGGGCCAGATCGTCGACAGCAACTCGGCCTGGATCGGCGAGCAGCTGGCGCTAGCAGGCATCGACTCGCACTTCCAGACCAAGGTCGGCGACAATCTCGCGCGGATCGTCGCCTGCATCCGGATAGCGCTCGGGCGCAGCGACGCGGTGATTCTGTGCGGCGGACTCGGGCCGACCCAGGATGACATCACCCGCGAGGCGATAGCCGAGGTCATGGGCGTGCCGCTGGTCCGAAGCGACGAGCTGGTTCAGAAGATCACCGCTCTGTTCGCTTCGCGCGGCCGGGTCATGGCCGCCAACAATCTTCGCCAGGCCGATGTTCCGATCGGGGCAATGCCGATCCCGGAGATGCCGGGCACCGCGCCCGGACTCATCTGCCCGTTCGGCGACCAGGTGATCTATGCCGTGCCGGGCGTGCCGCACGAGATGCGAACCATGGTCGGCGGCACCGTGATCGCCGACCTGCAGCGCCGGGCCGGCCTGCGCGCAGTGATCCGGAGCCGGGTCCTGCGCACTTGGGGACATACCGAATCCGGGCTCGCGGAGATGCTGGCCCCGCGCATCAAGGAACTGGACGTGCTCGGCAACCCGACGCTTGCCTTCCAGGCGAGCGGGATCGAGGGCATCAAGGTCCGGATCACCGCCAAGGCGGCCGACGACGCCGCGGCCGAGGCGATCCTCGCCGCGGAGGAGGCGAGCCTCAGGGCGCTGCTCGGCGATTACGTGTTCGGGGTCGATGGGCAGACCATGGAATCGGTCGTGCTTGATCTGCTGCGGGAGCGCGGCTTGAGCCTCGCGGTCGCGGAATCGGTGACCGGCGGGCTGGTCGGCGCCCGCCTGACTGAGATCGCCGGCGTCAGCGATGTTCTAAAAGGCAGCCTCGTCGCTTATGCAAGCGAGGTCAAATTCAGGGTCCTGGGCGTGCCCGAGGGGCCGGTCGTGTGCCTCGAGGCGGCCGCGGCGATGGCGGCCGGAGTCCGCAGGCTGCTCGAGGCCGACGTCGGCCTCGCCACCACCGGCGTGGCCGGCCCGTCCGAGCAGGACGGCCAGCCAATCGGCACCGTCTTCCTCGGTCTCGCTCTTGGTGACGAGGTCGACTCGGCCGTGGTGCGGCTGCCCGGGGATCCGAGCCGCATTCGCCAGTATGGCGTGATCAGCCTGCTGAATCTCCTGCGGCTGCGCCTAATCGCCGCGGCTACCGACCGACCGACTGGCCGCCAGGCAGTTCGGAACGGGGACGCCCCGCCTTGAGCCCGCCACGGCGCACTCGGGTCGTCAGACCAGTCGCGCGGGCTCCCGGCCACGCGCCGTCCTGGGCAGGCGGGTCGCCCAGAGCAACGCCAGATACGTGGCGCTCGCCAGTACGATCATGCGTAGCGTCAGCTGCGGCCAGAGCGCTCCGACCAGGCCCGGCCCCGCCACCAGGGTGAGGTATATTACTAGGCAGATTGGCCAGCGCCAATGGCGGGCGAGCCGGTGATGCAGATGGTTTTCATCAGGGCTCAGCGGTGAGCGCTCATCGCCCAGCCGGGCAACCATGACCCGCAGACAATCGATCACCGGC
>DATAOG010000094.1:0-5502 GCA_036265855.1 Geminicoccaceae bacterium
TCGAGCTCGGCCTCGAGGCGGCGCATGCGGCCGCGGGTCAAGCGCAGGCCCGGCTCCAGCCAGAGCGCCTTGACGTCCAGCGCCGCACGCTGGCGGTCGGCCTTCATGTCGATCCGGCCGATCAGGCGCTCGCCCTCGAGCAGCGGGAAGACGTAATAGCCGTAGCGGCGCCGGGCCTCCGGGACGAACACCTCGATCCGGTAGTCGAAGCCGAACAGGCGGGCAAGGCGGGCCCGGTCGCGCAAGAGCGGATCGAACGGGTTGAGGATCCGCAGCCGCCGCTCCGGCTCGGGCAGTTCGCGCCGCAGCTCCTCGAGGTCGGGACGCCCGAACAGCTGCCGGGCCGGCGCTCCGTTCGCCGCCTCGAGCACGACCGGGATCGCCGCATCGCGCTCGTGCCGGGCGCACCAACCCCTGGCCTCCGCGATCGAGATCAGGCCGAAGAAGCGCGCGATCTCGCCCGGACTGGCGAGGCCCAGCCGCTCGAGCGCTGCCCGGCAGGCCCAGTCGATCAGCTCGGCTTCGCCCGGCTGGTGGCGCCGCGCAGTCTCGGGGATCACCCGCTCGGGCAGGTCGTAGACCTTCTGAAAGCCGTCGCGACGCGCAATCGCGAGCTCGCCGGTGCGCCAGAGGTACTCGAGCGCGGTCTTGCCCGCGTGCCAGTCCCACCAGCCCCCCGCGGGGCGCTCGCGCAGGACCTCGAGGTCGCGCGCCCGGATCGCGCCCGAGGCCCTGATCCGTTCGAGCAGGCGCTCCAGCTCGAGCGCGAAATCGTCGCCGAACCCGCGCCTGAAACGCCCCTCGACCCATGCCCGCTCGCGCTCGAAGCGGAGCCGCCAGTAGGGGTAGAACCCGATCGGCAGCAGGCTCGCGATCCGGTCGGTCCAATGCTCGAACAGCCGGCCCTCGGCCTGCGCCTGGCCAAGCAGCTCCTGGCGATAGCTCGGATCGCGCGCGAACAGGATCATGTGCTGGGCGCGCGCGACCGTGTTGATGCTGTCGACCTGGAGAAAGCCCAGGCGCTCGATCAGGAGCGCCAGACCGGCTGTGGTCATTCGCCGGCGTGGCCGGTCGGCCAGCCCTTGCAGGCCGAGGACGAGCCTGCGCGCCGGTTCGGCGCCAATTTTGAGAGTCATGCCCCGATCCTAGCGTCGATCGAGGCGCGCCGCACCGGCGGCAGGCACGCGGGGCGTCCGATCTCCGCGAGTGGTCGGTTCGAAGACATCCGCCTTGACCGGCCGGGCGCCCGGCCCGAAATGTGGTGCGCGCAGTCCCGCGGAGGCAGCCGATGGCATCCAGGCATGGCTACAAGGTGGCGGTGGTCGGCGCGACCGGCGTGGTCGGCCGCGAGATGCTGCAGGTCCTGGCAGAGCGGGAGTTCCCCGCCGACGAGGTCGTAGCGCTCGCCTCCAAGGCCTCCGAGGGCAAGGAGGTCAGCTACGGCGACGATCGCGTGCTCAAGGTCCGGCCGCTCGAGAGCTTCGATTTCGAGGGCACCGATTTCGGCCTGTTCTCGCCCGGCGCTGCGATCTCCAAGGTGCATGCGCCGCGCGCCGCGGCCGCGGGCTGCGTCGTGATCGACAACACCTCGCAGTTCCGAATGGACGAGGACGTGCCGCTGGTCGTGCCCGAGGTCAACCCTGAGGCGCTCGAGGGCTTTCGCGAGCGCAACATCATCGCCAACCCGAACTGCTCGACGATCCAGCTCGTGATGGCATTGAAGCCTCTGCACGATCTGGCGATCGTCCGGCGGGTCGTGGTCGCGACCTACCAGTCGGTCTCGGGCGCGGGTCGCGAGGCGATGGACGAATTGTTCGATCAGACCAAGGGCATCTACGAGACGAGGGTGCCCGAGCCCGAGCGGTTCCCGAAGCAGATCGCGTTCAATGTGATCCCGCAGATCGACGTCTTCCTGCGCGACGGCGCGTCCAAGGAAGAATGGAAGATGGTGGTCGAGACCAAGAAGATTCTCGACCCGTCGATCGAGGTCGCAGCGACCTGCGTCCGCGTGCCGGTGTTCGTCGGCCACTCCGAGGCGGTCAACGTCGAGTTCGAGCACGCGATCAGCGTCGAGGAGGCGCGGGGCGCGCTCGCGGAGTTCGAGGGCGTCGTGCTGGTCGACCGGCCCGAGGCGGGCGAGTACGTCACGCCGATCGAGTGCGTCGGCGAATACGCGGTCTTCGTCTCGCGGCTGCGCCAGGACCCGACCGTGCCGCACGGCCTCCACCTGTGGGTGGTCGCTGACAACCTCCGCAAGGGCGCCGCGCTGAACGCCGTCCAGATCGCCGAGGCTTTGATCGAGCGCGGCGATGTATGAGCCCGGAAAGGCAGCCCTTGACGCCGGCCGCCGGGGCGGCAGGATCGGCGGACTTGGCCGGCTGCCTTTGGGAACCTGGTGATTCCTGATCCATACAGTCTCGAGCTCGACAACGTCGGCGAGTTCACGGTCAGCGAGCTGGCGGGGGCGCTCAGGCGCACGCTGGAGGACGCCTACGGCTACGTCCGGGTGCGCGGCGAGATCTCGGGCTTCAAGCGGGCGGGCTCGGGCCATTTCTATTTCGCGCTGAAGGACGCCGGCGCCTGCATCGATGCGGTCTGCTGGCGACTGACCGCACAGCGGCTGACCTTCAGGCCCGAGGACGGGCTCGAGGTCGTGGCGAGCGGCCGGATCACGACCTACCCCAGCCGCTCGAAGTACCAGCTGATCGTCGACCGTCTGGCGCCGGCGGGCGTCGGGGCGCTGATGGCGCTGCTCGAGGAGCGGCGAAAGCAGCTCGCCGCCGAAGGCCTGTTTGCGGCCGAGCGCAAGCGGCCGCTGCCTTTTCTCCCGGAAGTGATCGGGGTGGTGACTTCGCCGACCGGGGCCGTGATCCGGGACATCCTGCATCGCCTTTCCGAGCGCTTCCCGCGCAAGGTGCTGGTGTGGCCGGTGCTCGTGCAGGGCGAGTTCGCGGCCGAGCAGGTCGCGGCCGCAATCGAGGGCTTCAATCGACTGGCTCCGGGCGGGGCGGTGCCGCGGCCCGACGTGCTGATCGTCGCGCGCGGCGGCGGCTCGCTCGAGGACCTCTGGGCGTTCAACGAGGAGCGGGTGGTCCGGGCGGCTGCGGCGAGCGCTATTCCGTTGATCTCGGCGATCGGTCACGAGACCGACACGACGCTGATCGACCATGCCGCCGACCAGCGGGCGCCGACCCCGACCGCGGCCGCCGAGCTCGCCGTGCCGGTGCGCTCGGAGCTCGGCCAGCGGCTCCGCCAGCTGGATCAGCGCCTGTACCACGGCGCCGAGCGCGAGCTCAGGCAGCTCGGCCAGCGGGTCAGCGGGCTGGCGCGCGGCCTGCCCGATCCGATCGCGCTCCTCGGTCAGGCGAGCCAGCGCCTCGACGATCTGGCCGAACGCCTGCCCCACGGGCTGCGGGCGCGCGCCGAGCGGGCCCGGCGCGACCTGTCAGGTTTCGGCGTCCGGCTCGGGCCGCCGACCCAGGCGCTGCTGCGCCAGCGCCGGATCGGGCTGAACGGCCTGCTCGGGCGCCTGACGCTCGACGAGCTCGGGTCGCGGCTGCCGCGCCACGCCCGCCGGCTCGCCGAGCTCGAGGCCCGGCAGGGCCACGCGGTCGCCCGCCGGCTCGCCGAGGCGCTGGCGCGGCTGCAGGCGCAGGCGAGCCTGCTCGGATCTTTGAGCTATCGGGGCGTGCTCGAGCGCGGCTTCGCCCTGGTCCGGGACGATCAGGGCCGGCTGGTCGACGGCGCGACCAGGGCGCAAAGCCAGACCGTCCTCGAGCTCGAGTTCCACGACGGCAAAGTGCGGACGGTGGTCGCACGCACCAGCCGCTCCAGCCGGCCGGCGGCGCCGGCCGAGCAGGGTCGGCTGTTGTGACCGGCACCAAAGCCGCTGACCCGGTGTACGCGATCGACCGCCTGCTCGAGGTCATGGCCCGGCTGCGCGATCCGGAGCGCGGCTGCCCCTGGGATCTCGAGCAGGATTTTGCCACGATCGCGCCCTACACGATCGAGGAGGCTTACGAGGTCGCGGATGCGATCGCGCGGGGCGACATGGCCGACCTCGAGGATGAGCTCGGCGATCTGCTGCTACAGGTCGTCTATCACGCGCAGATGGCCAGGGAGGCCGGCCGGTTCGACTTCGAGAAGGTCACCGAGCGGATTGCGGCCAAGATGATCCGCCGGCACCCGCACGTGTTCGGCGATGCCAAGGTCGCGGACTCTTCGACCCAGACCCGCGCCTGGGAAGAGAGTAAAGCGCTCGAGCGCCGCGACAGAGCCCGGGTGAGCGGCGAGCCGCCGGGCGTGCTCGACGGGATCCCCTTGGCCCTGCCAGCACTCGCCCGCGCGCAGAAGCTGCAGCGCCGGGCGGCGCGGGTGGGCTTCGACTGGCCGGACCCCGCCGGAGTTCTCGCCAAGATCGAAGAGGAACTGGCCGAGGTCCGCGCCGAGCTCGCGACCGATGGGCCAAGCCCACGGCTGACCGACGAGGTCGGCGACCTGCTGTTCGCGGCGGTCAACCTCGCCCGCCATTTCGGGGTGGACGCCGAGGCGGCGCTGCGCCAGACGAACGCGAAACTCGAGCGCCGCTTCCAGGCGATCGAGCAGGCGGTGCGCGCTTCCGGCCGGAAGCTCGAGGACGCCTCGCTCGACGAGCTCGAAGCGCTCTGGCAACACGCCAAAACGGGCGAGTGATTGCCGATCGCCGATCGCACGTAGGCGCTCGACCGCCCGGATCAACTCACGAGCGAGGTGGCCTTGGCGTCGTTGCGATCTGATCGTCTGCCAGGTATTCTGGTTCCGAATCGAAGCCGTTTTGGAGCCAGAGATGCCGGTCAACCTTTCGATCAAGAATGCTCCCGACGAGATGGTAAAGCGCCTGAAGGAACGGGCGGCGCGCCATCACCGGTCGCTGCAGGGGGAATTGATGGCCATCCTCGATGAGGCGGTAAGCGCACCCAAGCCGCTGACGCCGGACGCGGTGCTGACCAGGGTTCGAGAGCTCGGCTTGTCGACCCCGCGCGAAGCCGCCGCGATGGTTCGCGAAGATCGTGATGGCCGCTAGAGTTGTTGACGCCTCTGCGGTGGGCGCCTTGCTGTTCGGCGAGCCGAACGGTGCCGCAGTCGCGGAGCGCCTTCGGGAAGCGGACCTGATGGCTCCGGCCCTGTTGTGGTTCGAGCTCGCCAACGTCTGCCTCAAGAAGATCCGCCGCCACCCTGATCGGCGGGACGCGCTGACGATGGCGTTCGGATTGCTCGAGAGGATGGCGATCGAGGTGGTCGAGGTCGAGCACGTTGAGGCGCTCGTCCTCGCCGAAGCAGCAGGGCTCACCGCCTATGACGCGAGCTACCTGTGGCTTGCTCGCAGGCTGGGCTTGGAGCTGGTCACGCTCGATACGCCACTGGAGATCGCAGCGGGCGCGTGAGGCTGGCGGCAAGCTGGTGGCATGGTCGCCGCCGGGATGGAGTTCGGAGAGGTGCGATGACGGACTACCTCGGCATGCT
>DATAOG010000095.1:0-3778 GCA_036265855.1 Geminicoccaceae bacterium
GCCGGCACCACCGGCCGCCGGGTCGGCGTCGCCTGCATGCGCAGCGCCTCGATCTCCTGCGCCTGCTCCGTGGACACCGGCATGCATTCCTCCCTCTCGGCGGACCTGGTTCGCGCCCAGATTGGACCATATCGCACCCGACCGGTCGAGGTCCTGGCTTGTGGTCTTTGGACCGGCTCTCTAGCCTCGCTGGGGCTGGTCGCACGAGAAGGCTACGATGTGGCGATGGTTCAAGCTCGCGCTCGCGCTGGCGCTCGCTCAGGGATCGGGTGAGGTCCCTGCCATGGCCGGCTGGAGCTTCTATGGCGGCGACCCGGGCGGCACGCGCTACTCGGAACTGAAGCAGATCAATCGCGGCAACGTCGCCAGGCTCAGGGTCGCCTGGACCTATCGCACGGGCGAGCTCGGTGAGGGCTTCGCCAGCGCCGGCAAGCTCGCGTTCGAGGCGACCCCGATTTTGGTCGACGGCCGGCTCTATCTGTCGACGCCGACCGACCAGGTTGTGGCACTCGACCCGGCGAGCGGCCGCGAGCTGTGGCGCTACGACCCCAAGATCGACCGCGGCCGGCGCTACGCCGAGGCGACCTCGCGCGGGGTTTCCGCCTGGCGCGACCCGCAGGCCGAACCCGGCGCGCCCTGCGCGCTGCGGATCTTCTTCGGCACGCTCGACGGCCGCCTGATCGCGCTCGATGGCGCGAGCGGCCAGCCCTGCGCCGGCTTCGGCGACGGCGGTGGGGTCGATCTCGCCCACGACGTGCGGCCGACCCAGCCAGGCCAGTACGCGGTCACCTCGCCGCCTGCGATCGCGGGCGATCTCGTGATCACCGGCTCGGCGATCGGCGACAACCGGGCGGTCGAGCTCGAGCTCGGCATCGTGCGTGCGTTCGATGCCCGCACCGGCCAGCGCCGCTGGGCCTGGGACCCGATCCCGCGCGCCGGCAACGATCCCGGGCACGGCGACTGGCAAGCGGTCCAGGTGGATCGGACCGGGGCCGCCAACGCCTGGTCGATCCTTTCCGTCGACCCCGAGCGCGACCTCGTGTTCGTGCCGACCGGCACGCCGAGCCCCGACTTCTACGGCGGCGAGCGCCTGGGCGACAACCGCCACGCCAACTCGGTCGTAGCGCTCCGGGCGTCGACCGGCGAGCTCGTCTGGCAGCAGCAGCTGGTCCATCACGACCTCTGGGACTACGACGTCCCGGCCCAGCCGGTGCTGGTCGATCTGGAGCGCGACGGCAGCCGCGTCCCGGCCGTGATCCAGGCGACCAAGATGGGCCTGCTGTTCACATTCGATCGGACCACCGGGACGCCGGTGTTCGCGATCGAGGAGCGCCCGGTGCCGCAGGGCGGCGTCGCCGGCGAGCGGCTGTCGCCGACCCAGCCGTTTCCGCTCGCGCCGCCGCCGCTCATCTCGCAGGCGCCGATCACGCCCGACGACGCCTGGGGCCTGATTCTCTGGGACAAGTGGCGCTGCCGGCAGCTGATCGAGCGCTACCGCTCGGAGGGCATCTACACGCCGCCCTCGCTCCAGGGCACGATCATGAACCCGGGCTACGCCGGCGGCGTCAACTGGGGCAGCCTCGCGTTCGAGCCCGAACGCCAGCTCGCAGTGGTCAACGCGATGCAGCTGCCGACCGTCGTGACGCTGGTGCCGCGGGCGGACTTCGCGACCATGGCGGGCTCGGGCAAGTTCGGAAAGTCCGAGTTCGGGCGTCAGGAAGGAACGCCCTACGGCATGCGCCGCGAGGTCCTGCTGTCGCCGCTCGGCATCCCGTGCACGGCGCCGCCCTGGGGCACGCTCGCGGCGATCGACATGGCCGCCGGCACGATCCGCTGGCAGGTGCCGCTCGGCACGACCAAGGGCAAGGCGCCGCTGGCCCTGAACTGGGGCATGCCGAATCTGGGCGGGCCGATCGTCACCGCGGGCGGCCTCGTGTTCATCGCCGCGGCCACCGACGACGTGCTCCGCGCCTTCGACATCGACAGCGGCAACCAGCTCTGGAGCGCGGACCTGCCGGCCGGCGGCCAGGCGACCCCGATGACCTACCGGCTCGAGGCGACCGGCACGCAGTACCTGGTGATCGCGGCCGGCGGCCACGGCCCGCTCGGCACCACGCGCGGCGACTACGTCCTGGCCTTCGCGCTGCCGGACTGAGCGCCGCGACCGGCAGCCCTCTTCAAACGAACGCGCAGAGCGCTTATATGGAACCCGTCGGCGACGGTCGACTATGGCGATAAACGCCGTTCGGCATAGGCGTAGCGGACCCGGGGGCAGTACCCGGCGCCTCCACCAAATTCCCGCGCAGGCGCTCAGGCGGCCGGGGCGGGGTGGACCTGAGGGGGCGAAACAGGCTCGACGCGCGTAATAAAGGGACGGTTTTTGCCCGGCATGGTACCGCCGTTATCGGGCCAAGCTTACAGATGCCAACGACAACCGTATGGCTCTCGCTGCCTAACCATTAGGTAAGCGCGGTCTGCGGGGGGGACCGGGCAACAGAAGCCCCCCGCATCAGCTGCCCCTTCGGGGGCAAGCGCGGCTCGGGGGGCGCCGGGCAACAGAAGCCCCCCACTTTCCGCGCGCTCGTGAGCCCTGCGCAACGGTCAGGATCAGTCGGATCGAGCACGTCAGCATGCCTGCAGCCCAATTCGACTACGGCCGGCTGGTCGAGCGCGCGCTCCGGCGCGTCGTGCACGACGCGCTGGCCGTGGTCGCCGAGCACGGCCTGTCCGGAAGTCACCACTTCTACATCACGTTCCGCACCGACCACCCGGGCGTGATCCTGGGCGACGGCTTGCGGGCGCGCTATCCGAGCGAGATGACGATCGTGCTCCAGCACGAGTTCTGGGGCCTTGAGGTCGGCCCGGATGCGTTCGCGGTGACCTTGAGCTTCAACAGTGTCGGCCAGCGGATCGAGATTCCGTTCGAGGCGATCCGCGTTTTTGCCGACCCGAGCGTCGAGTTCGGGCTCCAGTTCACGGTCCCGGACGGGCCGACCGAAGCCCGGCCGGCGGCGCCGCCGGCGCCGGTCGCCGAGCTGCCGCGGCCGGCGCCCGAGGGCTCGGATGCGTCGCCGGGTGCCGCGGCGGAGGGCCAGGCCGCAGACGACGAGGCCGGCGGCGCCGAGGTCGTGACGCTCGACCGGTTCCGCAAGAAGTAGCGGCTGCCCGGCTCGGGCAGACCGCGGCCTGCGGCGCGCTTCGCGATTGACAGCCTGCGAGCTGCGGCACTTGATGGCGAGCGTCGCGCGTTCAACCTCGGGTGAGTGATGTCCGCCGGTCAGAAGATGCGGGTTGAGACCGACACCTTCGGTCCGATCGAGGTGCCGGCCGATCGCTATTGGGGCGCCCAGACCCAGCGCAGCCTGCAGAACTTCCGGATCGGCACCGAGACCATGCCGGCGCCGCTGATCAGCGCGCTCGGCATGGTCAAGCGCGCCGCGGCCAGGGTCAACCGCGAGCAGGGCCGGCTCGAGCCGCGTCTCGCCGACGCGATCGGCCGGGCCGCCCAGGAGGTGGTCGACGGCAAGCTCGCCGACCACTTCCCGCTCGTGGTCTGGCAGACAGGCTCGGGCACCCAGAGCAACATGAACGCGAACGAGGTGATCGCGAACCGGGCCAACGAGCTCCTGGGCGCGCCGCTCGGCAGCAAGTCGCCGGTCCATCCCAACGATCACGTCAACTTAAGCCAGTCGTCGAACGACACCTTCCCGACCGCGATGCACATCGCGGCCGTGCAGCAGGTTCAGCACCAGCTGCTGCCGGCGCTCGAGCACCTGCT
>DATAOG010000096.1:0-4222 GCA_036265855.1 Geminicoccaceae bacterium
CTGCTCGCGGATGCTTGGTCGAAGGAGGTTTACCTCGTGACCCGCGACGCGGCCGGTCTCGAGGCCGATTTCCGGGCGCGGCTGTTCGCGCCGGCCGCCGGCATCGAAGAGGACCCGGCGACCGGCGCCGCGGCCGCCGCGCTCGGCGGCTGGCTCGGCCTGCGCGAAACGCCGGCCGACGGCACGTCTCGACACCTGATCGCTCAGGGCCACGAGATCGGCCGCCCGAGCCGGCTCGAGATCGAGGTCGAGAAGCGCGCCGGCGAGGTCGTGGCGGTCCGGGTCGGCGGCGGCGCGGTGCTGGTCAGCGAGGGTACCATCGAGGTCCCAGACGACTGATCGGCCAGGTCCGCTCACGACGCGATCACGAAATCGACGCCTCAAGCCGACGGCACTGCGGTGGTGCAGGGATCGCGAGATCCGCGCTTTCCCGGGCGGTGCAGCTGGGGCGCCCGCCCCCCGACCCGGCCTAGATGCCGAGGTAGGCATGTCGGATGGCGACATCCGAGCCGAGCTCGGCCGCCGGTCCGGCGCGCACGATCCTGCCGGTCTCGAGCAGATAGGCGTGGTGCGCCAGAGCGAGCGCGAGCTCGGCGTTCTGCTCGACCAGCAGCATGCTGACCCGGTCCTCGCGATTGATCCTGCCGAGAATTTCGAAGATCCCGCGGATCACGAGCGGGGCGAGGCCGAACGAGGGCTCATCGAGCAGCAGGAGCCGCGGCCGCAGCATCAACGCGCGCCCGATCGCGAGCATCTGCTGCTCGCCGCCGGAGAGCGTGCCGGCCTGTTGCCGGCGGCGCTCCGCGAGCACCGGGAAATAGCTCTCGACGCGCTCGAGGTCGGTCCGGACGCCGGCCCGGTCGCGGCGCACGTGGGCGCCAAGCTTCAGGTTCTCGGCGACCGACAGGCGCAGGAACGTGCCGCGGCCGTCAGGCACGTGGGCGATGCCGAGCCGGGCGATCGCCTCGGGGCTCGAACGCTCAAGCCGGCGGCCGTCGAAGCTGACGCGGCCGCGGGTCCGGACCAGCCCCGAGATCGCCCGGAGCGTGGTCGTCTTGCCGGCGCCGTTGGCGCCGAGGATGGTCGTGATGCTGCCGGCCGCGAGCGCGAGATCGATCCCGAACAGCGCCTGGGTCGGGCCATAGAAAGCTTCAAGCCCGGCGACCTCGAGCAGGCTCGCCATCACGCGGCGGCGCCAAGGTAGGCCCGGATCACGTCCGGATGCTGCCGGACCTCGGCGGGCGCACCCTCGGCGATCTTGCGGCCGAAGTCGAAGGCCACGATCTTGTCCGAGACCGCCATGACCATCTGGACGTGATGCTCGACCAGCAGGATCGCGAGCTGACGGCGGTCGCGAAGGGCCCGGATCTGACGCGCGAGTTCCTGAATTTCGGCGTGGTTGAGCCCGCCCGCGGGTTCGTCGAGCAGCAACAGGCTGGGCTCGATCGCGAGCGCGCGGGCGAGCTCGACCCGCTTTTGCATGGCGAAGGTCAGCGCCCCGACGGGCGTGGCGGCGACGCCCTCGAGGCCGGTCTCCGTCAGCAGGGACTCGGCGCGCAGGCGCGCCCGCCGCTCCGCGCGGCCGACCCACGGCAGGCGCAGCGCGTCCGACAGAAAATCGCTCCGGCTGCGGCAGTGGCCGCCGACCAGCACGTTGTCGAGCACCGACAGGCTCGGAAACAGGGCGAGGTTCTGAAAGGTCCTGGCGATCCCGAGCCGGGCGATCCGGTGGGGCGGCAGGCCGAGAATCGAGCGGCCGCGGAACCGGATGTCGCCCCGGTCCGGCGCGTAGAGGCGGCTGATGCAGTTGAAGAGCGTGGTCTTGCCGGCGCCGTTCGGCCCGATCAGGCCGACGATCGAGCCCGCCTCGACGTCGAACGCGACGCCGGCGAGCGCCTCGACACCGCCGAACCGCAGCGACAGCTCGCTCACCCGGAGCAGCGGTTGCCCGGCCATCCGGTGCGCCCTCGACTCCCGCCCGACCGGCGCCCGACTCGAGCCGGCGCCCCGTGTCACCCTAGCCTCAGACCATGCCGCCCGTCACTCCTCGATCGAGCGCATCGCAAGACCACCCGCGGCATTGCCCCACCGCTTTAAGATGCGCTAACAACAGCAAGCCATGTCTCGAAACCGCGACGAGAGCCCATGAACCCGCTGCTCGTGCCCGGCGCCATGGTCCGCCATCCCACCCAGCCGGACTGGGGCCTCGGCCAGGTGCAGTCGGTGATCGGTGAGCGGGTCACGGTCAATTTCGAAGATGCCGGCAAGGTCCTGATCAACGCCGCCGTGATCGAGCTCGAGATCGTCGAGCCCGAGCGGCCGGACTGACGCGGGCGGCGGACGCAGATTTGGCCAGAGCCAGGAGCATCGGCAGGCCGCGCGCGGCGGATCGGACCCGGGCAAGTCGCGGTCGCACCCTGCGTCTCTGGCTCCGGCGGCTGCGCTGGCAAATCGTGGGGCCGCTCGGCCTCGTGCTCGTGGTCGCGGTCCTTTGCTGGTATGCCAGTCTGGATTTCGAGGATCTGAGACGGCCGTCAGCCGCGGCGGGCAACGCCCAGATCACGCTGCTCGATCGGACAGGGGTCGCATTCGCGAGCTTCGGCGAGCGCTACGGCGACTGGCTCGGCCTCGAGCAGATGTCGCCCTGGCTGCCCAAGGCGGTGGTCGCGATCGAGGACCGGCGCTTCTATCAGCATCCCGGCATCGACCCGATCGGCATCGGCCGCGCCCTGATCGAGGACCTCAAGGCGGGCCATATCGTCCAGGGCGGCAGCACGATCACGCAGCAATTGGCCAAGCTCGCCTTCCTGTCGCCGGAGCGCAGCCTCGCCCGCAAGCTCAAGGAAGCGCTGTTCACGTTCTGGATCGAGGCGCGCTTCAGCAAGCGCCAGATCCTGGAGGCCTACCTGAACCGGGTGTATCTCGGCGGCGGCGCCTACGGGGTCGACGCGGCGGCGCGGCGCTACTTCGCCAAGCCCGCGGCCGACCTGTCGCTGGCCGAGGCGGCGCTGCTCGCGGGCGTGGTCAAGGCGCCCTCCTATTTCGCCCCGACCCGCGACCTGGCGCTCGCGCGCGAGCGGGCCGGGGTGGTGCTCGACAGCATGGTCGAGACCGGGGCTGCGAGCCCCGAGCAGGCGGCCGCGGCCAAGGCCCGCCCGGCGACGCTTGCGGCGCCCAAGACGCGCGCCGGCAGCGGCTATCTGGCCGACTGGGTCGCGGCCGAAAGCCGGCTCTACGCCGACCCCGACCAGCCGCGGCTCGAAGTCCGGACGACGCTCGACCGGGGCATGCAGGCGGCGGCCGAGGCGGCGATAGAGGGCGGGCTCGATAGGCCCGGTGCCGAGGCCAGCCAGGCGGCGCTGGTCGCGATGACTCCCGACGGGCGGGTCCGGGCCATGCTCGGCGGCCGCGACTACCCGGCCAGCCAGTTCAACCGGGCGACCCAGGCCGCGCGCCAGCCGGGCTCCGCGTTCAAGCTGTTCGTCTACCTGGCCGCGCTCGAGGCGGGCCTCAGGCCCGAGGACGAGATCTCGGCCGCGCCGATCGCGGTCGACGGCTGGCGGCCGCGCAACGACGACGACGCCTATCCGCCCTCGATGACGGTCGCCGACGCGTTCGCCCGCTCGGTGAACACGGCGGCGGTCAGGCTGACCGAAAAGGTCGGGCACAAGGCGGTGATCAGGATGGCCGAGCGGCTCGGCATCACGTCCAGCCTGCGCGACGACCCGAGCCTGGCGCTCGGCAGCTCGGAGGTCCGGCTGCTCGAGCTGACCGGCGCCTACGCCTCGATCGCCAACGACGGCCGCCTGGTCTGGCCGGAGGCGATCGAGACGATCGCAGGCACGAGCGGCAGCGTGCTCTACCAGCGCCGGCCGGTCGACGAGCCGGTGCTGGCACCCGCGGTCGTGCGCGCGATGCGGGCGCTGCTCGAGGTCGCGGTGCTGCGCGGCACCGGCCAGCAGGCAAGGCTGCACCGGTTCGTCGCCGGCAAGACCGGCACGAGCTCGGACAACCGGGACGCCTGGTTCATCGGCTTCACCGACGACCTCGTGGTCGGGGTCTGGGTCGGCAACGACGACGGCCGGCCGATGCCGGGTGTCGGCGGCGGCGGCCTGCCGGCCAGGATCTTCCGCGACTTCATCCTGCGCGCCGAGGGCGACCAGGCGTTCCTGCCGGAACCCCCGCCCGCCAAGCCGCGTGCGAACCCGGTGATCGATGCGCT